>JACPFH010000278.1 GCA_016183075.1 Deltaproteobacteria bacterium
AACAAGTACAGCTTCGTTCGCTACATCGAAAAGACCGAAAAGTTAAGCATCCTGGGCTCTCCCCAGTCCCGGGGTTCCGATCTCAGAAAGAAGTAGCCGGGCCGAAAACGGCGCTAGGGATCGCGCCTCGGCGTCGTGCGCGTGCTATCGGATATCGTGAGCCGGCGCGGGACCGAAGGCGGACAAAGAGAGGATAAACATGGGCTTCGGCCCCGGAGCTATTGGGAAACCCCGAGCGCTTCTACCCCGTGGACGCGCAGAAGCGCGGGGTTGGCTGGAAAATGGAATTACCAGCGGTTTCGGCCGCCGCCGGGTCGGGGTCCGCGCCCTCCTCCGCCCCCCCCGGGGCCTGTGCGGGTTCTTTCTTGCGGCCGCGCCTCGTTGACGACCAGGGTCCTTCCTTCCAATTCGGTCCCATTGAGGGCCTGAATGGCTTTTTGCGCCTCCTCGTCCGAGCCCATCTCGACAAAGCCGAACCCTCTCGACCTGCCGGTGAACTTATCCGAGATCACGCGTGCCGATTGGACGGAGCCGTGCTGGGAGAAAATCTCCTCAAGCTGTCCTTCCGTCACGGAGTAGGGCAGACCGCCCACGTATAACTTATTTCCCATATCCTCCTCCCCAGGAGTGAATTAGTTCAGGTCTCGCCCATCGAACACGCGCGGATAGGAGAAGAACATGAGAGCTGCTTAAGGAGGGATTTCCTCTCAGGCAGGAATGCTCTAATCACTTATCGCGTCCCAACGGTGAGACGACATCGGCCTTTTTCCTCATCATTAAATCTCGCCCAGAAGGCCTCATACCGAACGACGAAATGCCACGATATGGCCCTTTCGGCCCATTGTCAATAACCCCGCCAACTTTTTTTTGGTCCCTTTCTGGTCTATCTCACCCCCACGCACAAGGGTGCCCCCGCTCAGCTCAGCGACAGCCGACGGCCGACCATCGACTGTCGACGGTCCGCGGTCTTCGGTCGGATTTCACCCCCACCCACAACGGTAACCCCTTCGCAGGGGGAGTTGACAGGCCTTGGGGCCTTGTCCGCGTCGCGGATACGCTCCGGCGCCACAAACCAACGCCTTCGTTGACAAGGCCGGTGTATTCCAATATAAGTTTTTAGTCTGCAAAGAGCGGGCGTAATTCAGCGGTAGAATGCCAGCTTCCCAAGCTGGACGTCACGGGTTCGATCCCCGTCGCCCGCTCCAAAACTTTCAGAGGCGCGCGTGTCTTACCGCTGTATAAGCTCATTGCCAGAATAATTCTAAGGAGGTGGCTGCTATGAGGTCCAGGTTGTCAAGGTATGCCGTTGTTGTTTTGTTTGTCACGGCAGCTCTTTCGGTTAGTGTCTCCTGGAACAGGGCGTCCGCTGCGATGGCTCAGGCGCCCGAAGGCGTGTCCTTCGCTTTAGATTGGATAGTATACGGCAAGCATGCATTGTTTTACCCTGCGATTGACCTGGGCATATATAAGAAGAACGGCCTCTCGGTAAACATGGTCAGGGGCTTTGGCTCGGGAGATACCATACAGAAGGTAGATCAAAAAACGTTCCAGTTCGGCTTTGCCGATCTGGCGAGCCTCGTAATCCTAAGAGCCAAAGGCGCCAAGGTAGTTGAGGTGGGGATGATCCACCATTTGATGCCCCACGCAATCCTGTTTCTCAAAGACTCTGGGATAAAGACGCCAAAGGACTTGGAAGGTAGAACTTTTAGCACGCCGGCCGGCAACGCCGTATGGGTGCTGCTCCCGGCATTCGCAAAGGCCGCAGGTTTCGACCACGCTAAAATCCAGCATATACCGGCCGATGTGCCGGCCTCCAGGGCGGCGCTTCTGGCGGGCAGGGTGGCGGCAGTCGGAGTCTTCTGGCCGGAATATCCACCCGTCGCCATCGAGGCCAAAAAGCTGGGCAAAGAGGTGGGTTATTTCAAGTACAGCGACTATGGCCTCGACCTCTATGCTAACGGCATCATAGTGCACGAAGGCCTTGTTCGGGAAAAGCCTGACCTGGTCCGGACATTCGTGGGGGCCACGTTTGAGGGGATTCGGTGGGCTCTGAATAACCCAAAGAAGGCGTTCGAGATGTACATGAAGCACAACCCTGAGCAGGACAGTGAAAAGGCGTGGGGAGAGTGGACGACGGGGATGGACATGTTCGGAGACGTCGCTAAGAAGGCTAAGAGACCTCTCCAGCTAGCGTGGATGGACCCTGCGAAGGTCAAGAGGACCATCGAAGTCATAGGCGACCTCTACAAGCTGGAGTCGCCCGTCAAGCCAGAGGAAGTCTATACCAACAAATTTGCAGAACGCCTGCGGCCATAGCGCGTGCGCTACGAAGACAGCGCAGATCCTTCCCCGATGCCGTCTTTGATATCCGTGCGCTCGGTGACCAAGATCTACGAGGCCGTCAAGGGCCAAAAGATCTTGGCGCTCGAGGGAGTGTCATTAGACGTCAATCAAGGAGAATTCGTCACGCTTGTCGGGCCTTCAGGCTGCGGCAAAAGTACCTTGCTCCGGGTGATAGCCGGGCTGCTGCCTGCTACCTCAGGCGAGTTGCACATCGATGGGAAGAGGATTAGCGGGCCGCTCACCGACGTCGGCATGGTCTTCCAGACCCCGGTCCTCATGCCATGGCTGTCAGTCCTGGCTAATATGCTCCTCCCGATAGAAATACTGAAGCTGAACATGGAGGATTATAGGAAGGAGGCCTTAGAGCTGATCCAGGTTCTCGGCCTTGAGAGCTTTGAGAACGCCTATCCTTTTGAGCTCTCCGGGGGTATGCAGTCAAGGGTCGCCATCGGGAGGGCCCTCATCCACAACCCGAAGCTCCTGCTGATGGATGAACCGTTCGGCTCCCTCGATGCATTTACCCGAGAGAGCATGGGGATGGAGCTGCTGCGGATATGGGAGAAGTATAGGAAAACCGTGATCTTCGTCACGCATGATATATCTGAGGCCGTATTCCTGGGAGATACGGTAGCCGTCCTGACCGCCAGGCCGGGCCGGCTGAGCCAGGTTATGCACATAGACCTGGAGAGGCCACGGACCATGGCCACCAAGTCCTCAAGCGCCTTCGCCGATTACACGTATCAGATACGGAAAGAATTAGGGCTCAAGTGAGCTGAAGTTATCCCGCGCCTAAGCCTACTCCAGCCTCTTCATCTTCGCGTACCAGGGGATTGCCAGACGCTCCATCAGCACCAGGCCCAAGAACAACGCAATCCCCAGGACTACCAGCAGGAACAGCGACGCGAATACCTGGTCGGTTCGGAAGTGGCTCTGCGCCCTGACGATCATGAACCCTAAGCCTCTCTCCGCTCCCACGAATTCGGCGATCACGGCGCCTATCACGGCCAGCGTGATCGCGACCTTGAAGCTTGCGAAGATATGCGGCAGTGCGGCTGGGAGCTTAACTCTGATAAAGGTCTTGTAAGGAGAGGCCCCCAGGATCCGCATCAAATCGAGCATGTCCGGATCGGCCGCTTTAAGACCTACCGTCGTGTCGATGATTATCGGGAAGAACGCCACCAGAAACGCGACCAATATCTTTGGCAGCTCGCCGAAGCCAAACCATATGAAGAAGAGCGGCGCAACGGCCACCTTCGGGACTATCTGCGCCAGCAGGACGTATGGATAAAATAGTTGGTTCAGCCACCTGTAGTGGACGATCATATAGGCCGTGGTTATCCCGAACACGGCCGCAACGGCGAACCCTGCGAGGGTTTCATACGCCGTCACCCAGAAGTGGTAAGGCCAGTTGATATTCCTGTTGACCAGTTGGAGGAATGCCTTTGAGGGCGCGGGTATGAGGAACTCCGGCACTTTGAGAATGTCTATAGCGACTTCCCACGCTATGATGCCGCCTATGAAGACGAGGACGGCCGGCAAAGCCCCATGCGTCCTTTTGATTATCTCCCGTACGCTGGCCAACATCCCGTTCACCAAGCCTTACTCAATATGTCTTTTGTGCGCAGAGTATCCAGTAAGGCGCGTTGTGTCAATTCACTTCGTCGACTGAGCCCCTGAGATTGGACAGTTTTGCGCAAGCAGGTTTTCCAGGCCGGACGTTGCCGGTTCGATCCCGCTCGCCCGCTCCGGCTCCTTCGATCGCCAGCGACTAAAGTCGCCATTCCTTTTCGGGCCCTTTTTCCTGCTTGTCCGTTGTTTTTAATGGCGCTTCCTTTTGGATCGTCGCAGGTTTTCCTTCCACGACCGCAAGGAGCCGATCACAAAACTGGCTTCCTTCTTCATAGCTCTTGGGGCTCCCTTTGATCGTTGCTCCCGGGCCCACAATCTGGACATCGATTAGCTTATAAAACCAAAACAGCAAGAGCGTTCCGATCCCGGCCAGCAGTGAGGCGTACTTGACGGTGGATGCGAAGCTCGAAGAAAAAAATCCCCCTACGTACCGCAGCACTTGTTCCAGCGTAAAGCCTTCTTCGCTCCACAGCTCCAGAGCCTGCTGATCGGCGGCTGTGCCTGCGGGTCCCATCATGACCGAACCCAGCCAAACCAACAGCGAAATTCCCAGAAGGATAATCCCCGACCACAGCAGCCCTTCGCTTCGCTTCCACCCGATCTGAATGCTGGTGATCGCTTTGTGCCGGATAGTTGTCTGCTCTTCCCCAAAGATCCCATTATCCTTGAGATGGTAGACGCGCTGGTCCGTAAGGACGACGACACTTTTGTCCCTCATAGGCAGCCGACGTAATTCAACCTCGTGATTCATTTGGCCTCGCCTCTCAAACGTAACGCCATATCAACTTCCTACAACAAGCGTGGCTATCCTTTCAAATCGGTGGCCGTTCGCTGTGCGGGCAAAGCCTATGATTACGTTATGTATGCTGTCAAGCACCGCCGCGCCTCTTCACTTAGGCACGGGGAACGGGGCTGCCGTGGGTTTCGTAAAGTTTCCCGTAGACAGTGATTCCCGAAATGGGATAATTAGAGACAGGTTCGATGGTCGTTAAGTGTCCGATCTGTCAAGTTGAAGTAACTTGGGAAGGCAACCTGCACCGTCCGTTTTGCTCGGAGCGCTGTCGCCTCATGGATCTCGGCGCCTGGACCGCGGGGCGTTACCGCATTCCCGGCCAGACGCTTAAAAAAGAGTCCGACAAAGATAGGAGCGACGAGGAAGAACCTTCCTAGATCGAGCTGCTTTCATGGCTATTCATCCGACCGCGGTTATCGATTCCCGGGCCGAAATCCATGACGAGGTGGAGATCGGTCCGTACGTGGTCATCGACGGCCCGGTGAGGATCGGTCGCGGCACCCGGGTGATGGCCCACTCCGTTCTCACGGGCTGGACCGAAATGGGCGAGGAGAACGAAATCCATCCGGGGGCCGTCCTCGGCGATGCGCCGCAGGATAAAGCCTATCGAGGTCAGGAAAGTTATTTGCGGATCGGCAGCCGTAATATTTTTCGCGAGCACGTTCAGGTCCATCGGGGCACCGCGCCCGGTTCCGCGACGGTCATCGGAAACGACAATTTTCTGATGGCGGGGGCCCACGTAGGGCACAACTGCCGGCTCGGGGAGCATATCGTGATCGCCAACGGCGCCATGTTGGGCGGTTACGCGGAGGTGGGCGACCATGCCTTCATTTCCGGAAATTGCGTCGTCCATCAATTCGTTCGTGTCGGAAAATTTTCTCTGATGCGCGGGTTAAGCGGGACGAGCCGGGATGTTCCTCCCTATTCGATCATCGATTGGCAGCACACCGTTCGCGGCGTCAACGTGGTCGGGCTCAAACGGGCGGGCTTCGACGAGCGGAGTATCCGGGACCTCAAAGAGGCCTTTCGGATCTTGTTTCGCGCGAGGCGCAATCTCTCGCTGGCGATCCAAGAGGTCGAGGCCAACGGTGAGCTTACCGAGGAAGTCCGTACGCTTTTGGAGTTTGTCAAGTCCTCCAAGCGCGGCGTATGCGTTGGCGCTCAGGGCTGAGCGGCCGGAGCGGGCGGAGGAGTCGTCGGCGGATACGAGTTGGTCAGCGTCGGCCCTATGAAGATGACGGGTTCGGTGCCTTTGAGGTGATTCGGCTTGATGATGTAGTCTCCCCTGACCGCAGGGTTGATGATGGCGTTGGCCACTTCCGGACTGCCGGCGCTTAGGAGGTAGCCGGCTCCGCCTGTGAGGAGTCCGAGACCGGCATAGGTGATCTTGAGCGGGCTGTACAATACGCTGGCAAGGACAGCGCCAACCCCGTAGCCCAGGTCTTCACCGGGGCTGGGCTCGGCCTGGACAGGCGGTGCGGCTTCGATGGGAGCCTCCGCGGCGGTCAAAATCGGCGGGGAGAGGATGACCGTGGTAAAGAACGTTCCGAGTAACATTTTGGTTAAAAGCGCTTTCATGCCCGAGAGTATAGCACAGCTTTCCCCTGTGAGTCAAAAAAATTCCCCTCAAGCGCTTCCCGTCGACTTACTCGGAGACGTAAAATACCGCTCGTAGCAGGCGCGGATGCGCTTGCGTCTGAGTTCGTAGTCTTCGAGCAGACGCTCTCCCGCGGTTTTCTCTCCACCCCGCCCCGCTCGGCGCGAAGCCTTGTAGCCCATTGCCCGGGCGATGCTTTGAAGCTTGTCGGCCTCGCGCTCCAAGACATCGAGCGACTGGCCTCGTTCCAGGCGCAAGCGGTGATCGAGCTGGCGCAGGAATAGATAACCCTGGGAGAGCAAGCGAAACTCCCGCTCCTTTAGAATCTTAAGCTCCTGCAGCGCGCTCAGCGCGGCCAGGGTTGCCCGCCGCCGCAGTTTGGGATAGCGAAACCCGAAAGAGAGCTGGAGCATTTGCGCGAGGAACTCGATATCGACCATCCCGCCCAACCCTTGCTTCAAATTGAATTGGGAAAGGTCCTCCTGGGCGAGCTCCCTCTCCATGCGCATGCGTAAATGATGAATCTCCCCGACATCCTCAGGTTTCAAGCCGCCGCTTCGGTACGCGAAGGCCTCGGCGATGCGCTCGGCCTCGGCGCCCAGGCCGCGATCGCCCGCTACCCAGCGCGCCTTGATCAAGGCCTGCCTCTCCCAGAGCTCGGAGCTCGACCGATGATAGTCGCGGAAGGCTTCGAGGGATGAGACCAGCGGGCCGGATTTGCCCGAGGGCCTAAGCCGCATGTCGATCTTGTAGAGAATGCCCTCTTCGGTCGGCGCGGAGAGAAACGTGATGAGTCTCTGCCCGAGCTTCACGTAGTATTCGTGGGCATCGAGACGGCTTGCAGGCCCGCCTTCGCTCCGGGCTTCATCCGGAGCGCCGTAAACAAAAATGAGATCGAGGTCGGAGTTGTAGTCGAGCTCTCGCCCGCCGAGCTTTCCCATTCCCAGGATCGCAAAGCGCCCGCGCGGAAGCGGCCCGTAGCCTCTTTCCAGCTCTTTTGCGGCAAGCCTCAGAGCCCCTTCGAGGCAAGCGTCCGCGAGGCTTGAAAGCTGGCTGAGCACCTCCTGGAGCTCCAGGGTCCCGCCCAAGTCATGGAGCCCGATGCGGATGAACTCCTCCACGCGGTAGCGACGAAGCGCGTTGAGGTTGGCTTCCAGGTCGTCGGTCACGGCCAGAGCGGAGCGGATCTCCGCGAGTTGCTCATCCCGGGGTTTGCGCAGCCGCGTCAGATCGAACCGGATGAGACTATCGAGCAGCTCGGGTCGCTTGATGAAGAGATCCGTCAAAAATTGGCTGTTCGCGAAAAGCCGGATGAGAAGCCGCATGGTCTTGGGATTTTCGGCGAGCAGAGTGAGTATCCCAGTGCGGGCGCCCACCCGGTGGCTGAACTCGGTCAGGTTGAAAAGAGTTTGGTCAGGATCACCCGACTTTACGATTTCCGCCATCAGGGCGGGCCCAAGCGCGCGCAGCGCCTTGAGCCGCCTCGGGCTGGGCGGCGCAAACTGCTCGCCGTCGCGCACGGCAAGGAGATTTCGGTAGGCTCGCTGCGGGTCGCTAAAGCCGAGCCCTTCGAGGCTCTCGCGGATGCGCTCCTCGTCATCGAGATCATTCCATATTTCCTGCCATGCGCCGCTCCCTTCGGAGGCGATCTCCTTTTGGGCGCCGTAGAAAAGCCCGTCGAAGGCCCTGCGCACTGCCGCGGTGTGTTTGCGGTAGTCGCGCCAGAAGAGTTTCAGGTCGCCGGCTCGGTTTGTTCGCCCATAGCCGAGGCGGCGTGCCAGGGCCAGCTCTTCTCCCTCCTTCTCGGGTATGGAGTGCGTGTGGCCCTCTTGGACCATCTGAATTTTGTGCTCGACGTTGCGCAGAAAACGGTACGCATCGCCGAGTGTTCGGCTCTCCCGGGCCGGAATATAGCCGTGCCGTGCCAACTGGCTCAAAGAGCCGGCCGTAGAACGCTCGCGCAGGCGCGGCTCGTAGCCGCCGTTCACGAGCTGCAAGGCCTGCGTGAAAAACTCGATCTCGCGAATGCCGCCGCGGCCAAGCTTTACGTTCCGTTCTTGCTGGGATGGCGCGAGGAGCTCCCGTTCTATTCTGAGCTTCATATGTCGCAGCTCCTCGACGGTGGTGAAATCCAGGTAGCGGCGGTAGATGAAGGGCTCGATCTCCTTGAGAAAGCGAATACCCAATTCCGTATCCCCGGCCGCGGGCCTGGCTTTGATCAGGGCGGCGCGCTCCCAACATTGGCCCCACGACTCGTAGTAGAGCATCGCCGAGGCGACGGACTGGACCAGTGGCCCGCCGCGCCCCATGGGGCGCAGGCGCAGGTCGGTCCGAAAGACGAACCCTTCCTCCGTCACCTCGCTCAGGGCGCGAGTCAGGCGCTCGGCTAAGGTCGTAAAGAATTCGCGCGCAGCTTTTTTCCCCTTGGGACCGCCTTCGCTTTCACCTTCTTCTTCTTCGTAGAGGTAGATTAAGTCGATATCAGAGCTAAAGTTGAGCTCTTCGCCTCCGAGCTTTCCCATTCCCAAAATCACGAAGCGGTTTTTCCCGCCGCCGATCGGAAGCCGTAGCTGCCCGAAATCCCGTTCCGTCTCGATGCGGCAAAACCGGCAGGCGGCCTCGAGGGAGGCGTCGGCCAGCGCGGTGAGCTCCCGCATGGTCTCCTCGACGGAAATCTCGGGAAGAAGGTCCCGCGCCCCGATACGGAGGTACTCCCGCCGTTTATGCCGGCGCAGGGCCAGGACAAAATCGTTGAAAGAAGACTCCGGCTTCAAAAGCGGCGCCAGCTCGGCGAGGTGGTCGGCGGCGGATTTCCCGGAGAGCTTTATCTGCTGCAGAAAAAGCGCGCTCCAGCCTTTTCCCTGTTGGATCAGGTAATCGCTCAGATTTGCGCTCCCGCCGAGAAGCCGGATCAGTGGCTCGAGGCAAGGGGCTGGGAATTTTTTCCACGACGCAAGCCCGCCGCTTTCGATCAGCCTTGTCAGGCTCGTGCCGGCGAGGGCGGGAGAGGCGCTTTCAGCAATCAGCCGCTCGATCTTTTCGCGCTCCGCCCGCGCCGGCGCAATCTTCTGAAGCTCGTTCACGGCTTCAGGCTAATCGAGGCCAGCCTGCTCTGCAAGTCTCCGTTTTCATTAAGTTGCGCCCCAACTCGTGACCCGCGAGGGGCGGATGCGAATGATGGGGCGCTGGTGGATCGCCATGCGGCGATACTGAGGATACTTGCGACGCAGGAGAAGAACGGCCTTTTTGTGGGTCGGCCCCTTGGTGAGCACCTTTGCCATCCCGAAGATCAGCACGTAGGCGAGCTTTTTCCAGTTCTCGTCGTAGCGATCGACGACCACCGCTACGTGCGGATTCTCCAGGATGTTTCTGACTCTTTTCAGGCCGAGGGGCGAGGTTCTTTTGGGCTTCTCATCGATAGGGGAATATAACGCCTTGCCGTCAAAAGCGAAACAAATCGGAATCACGTGCGGCCGGCCGCTTCGATCGGCGGTCGCCAGGCGGGCGATGCGGGCAGAGCGAAAGAAAGCGTTCTCCTTATTGCTCAATCCCGTAGCCACCGGCAGCCAGCGTCACCCTCACCCTTACCCTCTCCCTTGAAGGGAGAGGGTAAGGGTGAGGGTTAGATTTTAAACTCCCCTGCGGTGCTCGGGGCGAAGACCTCTTCCACCTTGAGCGGCCTGTCGATGAGGCCCTGCTCGCCCATGTAGCGGATGAGAGTTTCGAGGACGTGGCGGTTGGGCTCGATCCCGTAGGGCCACCAATCGGAGCCGAAAAGCTGCTTCACCTGGTCGATCTCCGCGAACAGCCACGGGAGCGAGCAGACCAGGGTGTTGGTGATGCGCATGGCCTGAATCGCGCGGTCTTTCGCCTCGCAAAAGGCTTTGTAAAGGCTCCGCGCCACCCAAGGATGGCGCTCATAGACGTCCCTCCGGATCACTAACACGTGCATGATGGGAAAAATCTTTGTCCGCCGGTAATAATCGACCTCTACCTCTTTGTAGTTGGGGAAGAGCCGGCGCACCTTGGGCGAGCCTTTTACGAAAGAAGAGGGAGCGCGAGCGGAGATCAGCGCGTCGATCTCGCCGCTCTCCAGCATTCCGTTGAGCGTCTTATCGTTGGGAATGGGCGTGACCTTGATTTCGGGCGGGAGCTTGAGAGCGACACGCTCTTTTCTCCCGGGCTCTTCCTGCCCGCCCACGAGCCACTGCATGTCCGGCGTTCTCACGCCATAATCGTCCTGGAGCATGCCGCGGATCCAAACCGCCGCCGTGATCGAGTATTCCGGGGCTCCAACTTTCTTGCCTTTGAAGTCTTGGGGCTTTTGGATTCCCGAGTCGACGTTGATGAATACACAGGAGTGGCGGAAAAATCGCGAGGGAAAGACCGGGATTGCCAAAAAAGGCGGATCGCCGCGGCTGACCATCGTGATTTGATTTGAAAGAGACATCTCCGATGCATCAAACTCTCGGTGGCCTCCCATGCGCCAGAAAATTTCCTCGGCCTGAAGCGCAAGGTAGTTTAATCGGATCCCTTCCGGCTGGACGCTTCCGTCCAGGAGAGCTTTGGTCCGGTCATAGTCGCCGCAGGCAACCGTGAGATGAAGTTTTTCCATTGTGCCTCTCTCCCTCGTTCACGAAGTCGTCATCGTTCTTGGGACTTATAAAACGGCGATTCGATGCAAGTCAACATGCGGCAGGCTTTGCGACCTCGTTTCGCTTCACGGACTCCGCTCCCTCGGGAAGCGCTCTCTCGGCTGCGGCCGATGGGTTCGTGCCATGAGTCGTACCGTCTGTAATCGGACGTC
>JACPFH010000270.1:0-501 GCA_016183075.1 Deltaproteobacteria bacterium
CACCCAGGATCTCACCATCAGATCGTGGGGGTCCGAAATTTCGTCCCGGGTCGTGATCCAGGGCCCGCACGGTGCGTAGGTGTCTTGTCCCTTGGGCAAAAACTGGGTGCGCCGGTTCATGCCGCGGGCCGAGATATCAAAGAACGGAACGTAGCCGAAAACGTAGTTCATGGCCTCTGCTTCGGTCACGTTTTTTGCTTGCTTGCCGATGACGAAGGCCAGCTCCGCCTCGGGTTGATAGACGACGACCGGCGGGATGTCCAGGAGCTCGACGGTGCCTTCGGGGCCGACCAGCTCCGGCGCTTTGTAGAAAAACTCGCGCGGCAGGTTATCCACGCTTCGATCGGGTCGATCGAGGTAATTGACAAATGCCGCCAGGCACTTACCGGGCCGTGGGACGGGCGCGAGCAGCTTGAGGCCGCTTAGCGGGACCCCGCTCTCGCGCGCCAGGATCTTTTCGAACCTGCGCCGGTACCTGCGGAAATTTTCGATGATCTCTTC
>JACPFH010000270.1:522-2314 GCA_016183075.1 Deltaproteobacteria bacterium
GATCTCTTCCATGACCCTTTCGGGCCCCTTGGCTTTGCGCGACGTGATGGCCTCACTGACATCCACCACGGAATCCTCATCTTTCAGCACGCCGATCCGGTCTTCATTGAAGCGAAGGATCTTCAATTTCCCTACCTCCCGCTCTTTGGAATAGGCCATAATTGCGGGAGTAGCCGGTAAAAGTCAAATTCGGACGGCAGTTGAAAAAGGCACGAGGCGAGAGCCGGGAGGCGTGAGTCCCCTCCCGCCTGTTGCCTTCCGCCTTCTTCTGTGGCTGTTGCCTGCTGTGTGTCGACTGGTGTAATGGGGACTCTGGAGGCTGGTTATGCTTTTGATTAACAACCAAGAGGTCGCCGAGCTCTTTGACATGAAAAGTTGCCTGGAGGCCCTGGAGACCGGTTATGCGGATCTGCTCAAGGGCGACGCCGTCTACAGGCCGCGGCTCGATGTGTGGGTACCCTGTGAACGCCCGGACGGGTATTACCGTTGGGGCACGATGGAAGGGGCAAGCCGCGAGATCGGAGTTTTCGCCATCCGGATGAAGTCGGACATCGTGCATTGGCCCGACGGAAAGACCGAGGAGAAATATTGCACCCGGCCCGGCACCTACTGCGGGCTGATTATGGTTTTCAGTGTGCGCAACGGCGAGCCTTTGGCAATTATCAATGATGGACTGCTCCAGCACCTGCGCGTCGGAGGGTGCGCCGGGCTCGGCGCCAAATATCTCGCGCGGCCCGATGCGTCGGTCGTTGGGATTTTTGGATCCGGCGGCATGGCCGGAAGCTACCTGGAGGCCTTTAACGAGGTGCGAAAGATTCGTAAAGTCAAAGTCTACAGTCCGACCCGGGCTCATCGGGAGGCGTATGCCGCCGAGATGAGCCGAAAGCTGGGTTTGTCCGTGGAGGCGGTCGACTCGCCTGAGGCCGTGGTGCGCGGCTCGCACATCGTCGCCGCCTGTACGGATTCGACCCGGGTCGTGTTTGATGAGCCGGAGTGGCTTGAGGAAGGGGCCCACATCACCTGTGTGCGCGCTTGTGAAATCGGACCTGAGGTGGTCAAGCGATGTGATCTCTCGATCAAGCTGGGAAGGAACACCGTTGAGACCATGGACGAGGGAATGGTCCGGCTCCACGGAAACGTCGGCTATATCGCCGGCCAGCCCGAAGAGAGGTCGCGGATCCCCAATCCCGAGGTGGACAACTACACCGGGGGCTTTTTCAAGTATTTCATGGATGTCAGGGCAGGAAAGATTCCGGGGCGAACCAGTCCGAAGGAGGTCACCTTCTTCATCAATGCGGGAACACAGGGGCTTCAGTTCGCCGCCTGCGCCGGGAGGGTTTATCAATTGGCCAAGGAAAAAGGGGTCGGCCGGGAGCTGCCGACGGAGTGGTTTTTACAGGACATTAGGGATTGAATGATAAATGATAGGAACTGGAAAACTTCATGGCCGCTAAGGAGCCGAACGCTGAACATCTGCGCCGAATTGCGGCAAAAACGGGTTAACCGTTCCCTGTCCTTCAGGGCATCTCACTAACCAGCTTCCAAACTCCGTAGCCGAAAACGGCGAGAATCGCCACTCCAATGATGAGCGCTAAGATGTCAAGCATCTTTCACCTCCGCAAGTCTCCTGAGGAGCCCTGAAATTTGCTTGTTAACCCTAATCCGACAAAAATTTTTCTTTTCTAATGGCCTTAAAACTTGAAATGGCCTGCCATTGTAGGGGATAAAGCAGTTGCAACACCAACCAAATCACCCTACAAGGAGGCCACTCCAAGTGAGACTTAGTAGAGCC
>JACPFH010000271.1 GCA_016183075.1 Deltaproteobacteria bacterium
CATGTATGTAAAGCTCATGATGGAAAAGAGCGTCGAGGGGGTCAAGGAGTATCTGGATAAATACTTTTACGCGCCGGAAACATTCGATGACTACCTCGGACTCTTCCGCGCCAAGGATATCTTGAAAGCCACTGCGGGCGCGAGGATGGGTCATGGCGGCTGAAGTTAGCTACAACACCGCGGAATTGGTCTGTATCTCCAGCGCAAGACTCCTCGAGGACGGGAAGGTTGTTTTTGCGGGCGCCGGACTCCCCCTTCTGGCTGCGATCCTCGCGCAGAAAACCCACGCGAAGGGCCTGACGATCCTTTTCGAGGGAGGAGTGATCGGCCCTTTCGTCGAACCGGGGAAACTTCCTCCGTCGACGAACGAACAGAGGTGCGCCGCGCATGCCAATATGGTCCTGTCCACAACCGACGTCCTGCTGCTCCAACAGCGAGGCTACGTAGACTACGGGTTCCTGGGGGGAGCTCAAGTAGATCAATACGGGAACATCAACAGCTCCTTCATCGGCGACTGGTCAAAGGTCATAGTCGCCATGCATCACGAGAAGCGCAGGCTCGTAAAAAAGGTGGATTTCATCACGAGTCCCGGATACCTCAACGGGGGCGATTCCAGAAAGCAGGCGGGCTTGATCGCCGGCGGCGCCCTCAAGGTCGTTACCCATCTTGCGATCCTGGGCTTTGACGACAGAAAGGGCGTGATGTGTCTCGAAGGGCTTCAGCCGGGAGCGACGGTCGAGAAGGTGCAAGAGAACACCGGCTTCCCTCTTATGGTGAAGGCCGAACTTTACGAAGCCTCGCCCCCGACCGAACAGGAGCTTAGCATCCTTCATGTCCTCGATCCTGAGAGAAGATATACCACTCCGAGGGGAGAATAGGATGCCGAAAGACCTGAGAGGATTTCTTGCCGAGTACGAACGGGCGAATCCCAGAGAGTTCTGCAGGATCAAACAGGAAGTCGATCCCAGATATGAAGTCGCCGCGATACTGACGAAGCTCGAGGAGTCAAGAAAGCTGCCTATCCTTTTTTACGAAAAGGTGAAGGGCTCGGATTTGCCCGTAGTGACCAACGTCCACTCCACCAAAAAGAAGATTGCCGCCAGTCTCGGCATAGATCCTCAAAAGTTCAGAGACAAATACCTTGAGGCTGTTGAGAATCAAATTCCCCCCAAGATTGTTTCCGATGGGCCCGTCATGGAACAGACCGTCGGTGAGCATGATGTGGACCTGAAGACCCTTCCCATGATGACCTATCACGAGGGCGACGCGGCGCCCTACATCACGGCCGGGATGGTTTTGGCCGAAGACCCGGAAACGGGAAAGCACAACGCCAGCTTCAACCGCCTGATGTACAAAAGCCGCAACCGGGCGGGAATTTTTATGACCGTAGGGAAGCACCTCCATGAGATTTACTCGAGGATGGAAGAACAAGGAAAACCGCTTCCGATCAGCGTTTCCCTCGGCAACCACCCCGCCTGGGCTCTCGGCGCCCTCTATATAGGCGCCTACGGCGATAGCGAGCTGGGGATTATCGGAGGCCTCCTTGCAGAGCCCGCCGAGGTTGTGAGGGGGAAATTAAGCGGGACTCTTTTTCCCGCCGCAGCCGAGATTGTCCTGGAGGGGGTCATTGAACCCCATCTCAGGGAAGAAGAAGGCCCCTTTTGCGAATTCTCCGGCTACGCGACCGGAAAGGGATTGCGGCCGGTGGTAACTATCAAATCCATACATCTACGAAAGAACGCCGTGTACCAGGATATTTGCGGCGGGCAACACCGGGAGCATCTCGTGATGGCGACGATTCCCATGGAGGCAAACCTCTACAGGTCCATTAAGGGAGCGGTGCCGACCCTCGTCGACGTTCACGTCCCCGCGCCCTTCTCCCTGATTATATCCATCAAAAAGAGATTCCAGGGACAGGCCCAATCGGCAATGATCGCGGCTTTTTCGGCCGAGATGTATTTAAAACAGGTCATCGTGGTCGATGAAGATGTCGATATTACCAATTTGCAGGAAGTCATCTGGGCGGTTGGGACGAGGGTTCAGGCAGACCGGGACATCGTTATCATACCGGGGGTAAGGGGTTCCTCTCTCGATCCCTCGGCCGGAGCCGAGGGGGTCGTGACCAAGATGGGGATGGATGCCACCGCCAAACCTTCCCTCTCCTCGTTTCCCAAAAGGAACAAAGTTCCCAAGGAGGTCATGGAGCGGCTTAGGCTCGAGGCCTATGTGAATCTGGATAAACTCTGATCGGAGTTGGAACATGGGGAAAGTGCACGAAATGAACGGACTCGCTGGCGTCGTCGACTATTACGCCGAGAGAGGAGAGGTCGTTGAAATAGAGACGGAGGTGGACTCAGAGTGCGAGTTGCCCGGAATCATTTCGGCCCTGAATGCGCTGCCGAGGACGCCGGGGGTCCTTTTCAAAAAAGTGAAAGGTTACAGCTTCCCCGTTGCCTCATGCATCCTTTCCGAAAGGGCGAGGACCTGTGACATCCTCAGCCTGCCGTCCTCTCCCCTGGAATTCAAAGAGGCTTTCATAAAGATCAGCGAAACCCGCATCCCTCCGGTCCAAGTTCAAGACGGCCCTTGCAAAGGGAAAATCTATACTCGCGACTTTGACGCCCTGAAAATCGTCCCTTCCATAAAGGCTACGCCTGACGACGGGGGAAAATATTTCCAGCCGCTTGTCATCACGAAAGATCCGGAAACCGGGGTTCAAAACGTGGCCATGAACAGGGCCATGCTGCTGCAAAACAACACGGTGATCCTGAATGTCAGAAATGAAACCGGGGTCGGCCATGATTTCAGGAAGTGCAAAAAGGAAGGAAAACCTTTCGAGGTGGCGCTGGTCATAGGGGCGCCTCTCGAGATGTACATCTCTGCCGCGACCAAGCTGCCTTTAGGCCAGGACGAGCTCGGGCTGGCCGGCGCGATCCGGGGGAAACCGGTGGAGATGGTGAAATGCGAGACCATCGACGTGCACGTCCCCGCGGAGGCGGGATTTGTGATCGAAGGAGTCATCGAGCCCCCTTACGATCTCGGCACGGAAGGGCCTTGGCCGGAGTTCTTGAAATACTTGAGCATCCCCCAGCAGAAACCGATCCTTAAAATCAAGGCCCTCACTCTACGAAAAGACGCGGTCGCGTACGCCATCGTGGCGGGGACCAAGGAAAACTATAACCTGAGGATATCGAACGATGTCGCCTTTTATCAGTACGTGAAGGGCCTCGAACCGAACTTCGTGATCGACGCGGCCCTGACGCCCGGGTCGGCGCACTGGCATCATGGTGTTATCCAGGTCAAAAAGGACGACTACGATTTTGAGGG
>JACPFH010000251.1 GCA_016183075.1 Deltaproteobacteria bacterium
AGGTGTCGGCATGCAGGAGGCTGAGGCCAGCCAGATGAAAGACTCCATCCATGTCCTGGGTGGCTGTGAGTACCTCGTCGACGTTCGTGATGTCGCCGCCGAAAGGAAAGAGCTGGCAACGCGCGTCCGTGAGAGCCCTGGCAATGTTGTGTCGCCGTCCCCGGACGAAGTTGTCAAAAACAGTGACCCTGCGAGCCCCCAGAGATAACAGCCGGTCCACAAGATGCGAACCGATGAATCCTGCACCACCGGTTACAAGGAAAGCGTGACCAGCGATCCTCATCCTACAAACTCGTGTAAGTGTTTGTTCAATGTCACCACCACGCGCTCTACTTCATCATCTCCCAATCCGGGATACAGCGGCAGGCATATGTGACGCTTGGAGACCTCATCCGTCACGGAAAAGCAGGAATTCGATCGGCTCGCGAGATACTGAGGATAGCGAACGAACAGAGGTTGTGAGTGGCACGGGTGCGCATAGACTTCACCTGTCAGGGCAATTCCGTCCTCGAGCATTCGACGCTTCACAAGCTCACGACTTACGTCGCCCGGCAGGTATGCGATGTATTTGTAATAAGATGACTGAACCTGACATCCCGGTCGGACAACGCTCACGTTCGGACTGTCGGACAGAAGGTGGTCGTACAGCGCAGCAAGACGCCGCCGCTCAGCCAGCAGCCCGTTGGCACGCGTCATTTGCTGTAGCCCGAGGACTGCCTGAACCTCCGAAAGACACCAGTTTGAGCCGAGCTCCGTGTGAATGTTCACCTCCGGCTGCAGCTTGCCATGTTCCCGCAGCCGCACGGCACGCTCGTAGATTTCCCGGTCATTGGTCGTTAGCATCCCGCCTTCGCCAGTCGTGAGCACCTTTGTTGGGTAGAACGAAAATGCCGCGGCTACTCCAAAGGTACCGGCCCGCCGGTTCTTGTACACGGCGCCGTGCGCGTGAGCGGCGTCCTCGATAAGTGGGACGCCTGTCGCCAAGCACAGATCACGGATTCGCTCCCAGCGTTCGGTAATCATCCCGCCTATATGCACAAGCACAACAGCTTTGGTATCCGCGTCAATACACCGTGCAAGGTCGTCGGGATCCATCTGTAGGTCCGCCCAACAGCATTCGGTAAAGCGCACCTTCGCGCCTGCGTGGATTGCCGCCAGCGCAGTGGCCATGTACGTGTTCGACGGCATTACGACGACGCCTCCCGCAACGTCGACGGCCCGCAGTGCCATCTCGAGCGCCCCGGTACCGCCATTCGTGGCAACGGCCCATTTAACGCCGCAGAAGGCGGCGAACTGTTCTTCGAAGAGACGCACACGCTCGCCGAGCGTGAGAAACCCGCTTCGCAGCACCGCCTTGATTTCCTCCGCAATCCAGGCGATGTCCTCCTCCGGAAATGCGAGACGCAGCAGGGGAATTGGCGATGCCGTAGCCGTGTCAGACATATCCCAGCTTTTCGCCATTCATTTCATTTAGTGCGAGGTACTCTTCCAGCACGCCGCGCGAAAGCGATTTGTTCACCATCAGCTCGCCCGTCTGGTGGAAGAAATACTCCCACGGCTTCTTATCGAGCTCATAACCTTGTTCCACAAGATCGTGGTACATCTTCGTGCCGTAGTAAGGCGCGAGGATCGATAGAGAGTAGTAATCCGCTTCGATTTCCTTTGCAAAATCAATTGTCTGGCGCAGGTCTTCGTCGGTCTCGCCGGGAAAGCCGGCCATAAAATACGCTGTAAAGGGCACCCCTGCGGCCCTCAACATTCGTGCGCCACACCGCATTTCCTCTTTGGTCTCGTCTTTCTGGATTTGTCGAAGAATCCGGTCGCTCCCAGATTCAAACCCCAGCTTCACGCGCACGCAGCCTGCTTCTTTCATCAATCGGCAAATCTCCTCGTCGAGATGATCTGTGCGGGCCTCACATTTCCATGGCATTCGGAGGTCCTCCTCGATAATGCTTCGAAGGATTGCCTTGACGCGCGCCTTCTTGACCGTGAAAACGTCGTCGACGAAGTACACGATTGTGTTGTCTCGAATCAGTAGCTCCTGCTTCGAGCGGGTATTGGCAGACGCGCTGTAGTCGTATGCCTTATCTACATCCCAATAGTTGTCGCGCACGTGTTTCATCTCGGCAATTACAGACTCAGGAGACCTGTACTGTGTCTTGTCTCGTTTCCAGTGGAACGGCGACGCACAATAGTTGCATCGGTAAGGGCAGCCGCGGATGCTGCAAATGTACGAGACGTCGACGGTCTTTTTTTCCGCTTGAGAGATGGCCCACAACTTGTCCCGCTCGGGAAATGGAAGCTGATCAATCTGTTTAATGACTTCTGCGTCGCCATTTGAGCGAAGGCCGAGTCGAGTCCGACAAACCACCCCGGAAATCGTCTCTGGATTGACGCCTTCCACAAGAGCAGCCATCGCTTCTTCGCCCTCGCGCCGGATGGCATAGTCGAGGGCGGGCAGATAGTTAAGGACGTTGGGATCGAGCGTTGCATGTACACCACCGACTACCTGTTTCACCGCAGGTATTCGTTGCCGGAGCTTCCTTGAAATAATGTCTATCGCACTGACGTTCGCCGTATAAGAAGTGTAACCGACCCATTCTGGCTCGAAGGCGTGAATCTGGCCGACAGTTTCTTCCCAAATTGGATGGTCCTCGTTCTTGAAGAACTCTCGATAGTCGACAAACTGCTCGAACAGCGTCTTCAGGTTTGCATATACCTGGCGATTCAAGAAGTCGGCGTTGTACAACCACGCGTCGTGACCCCGCCGTTTCAGCATGGCAGCAATGTAGGCGATTCCTAGTGAATTCGCGTTGTAATGCGACCCGAGCAAGCGATAGAACGGCGGATTGACAAGTAACACCCTGGCCATGGCGCTCCTTCAGTCGGACGTGCCGCGAACGGCACCACAATATGTCGTATCGACGAAGTTCCTGCCTCGAGATGATCTAGGTGAAAAGTCTCGCTGCCCAGGTGGGACTGTAAGACGGTCGGTGTGATCCTCAGCCAGCGTGATGCGGCTCGGCTCCACTAACGACGTGGGGTCGCCAAAGATTCATACAATGACAGGAGGCGATCGGTTGATCGGTCCCAACTAAAGTGGGACTGAACGTGCTCCTGTGCACGGCGGCCAAGCGCGGCAACAACTTCTGGGTTATCGAGCACGTATTCGAGCTGACGGTGAAGGTGGTCCACGTCGCCCGCACGGAAAGTGATGGCGAACTGTCCGACTGCTTCTACGTTGCCGGGGATATCGCTGACGACCACACATCGGCCGGCGCTCATCGCCTCAAGGAGTGAATTCGAAATCCCTTCGCTTTCGGATGGTTGGACGTACACGTACGCATTCGTGAAAAGTTCTTGCCACAGTCGGCCGGATACTGGCCCCAAGAATAACACCCGATGATCTGCGGCGGCCCGCAGCCGCGCTACGTACCGTTCGCTGTATTGCCACCCGCCTGCGAACACTAGCCGTTTATCGGTCTTAAGGCGTAAGTACGCATCTAGCAGATAGCCACAGCCCTTGGCTTCATCAAGTCGCCCTAGAAACAGGAGGTAGTTTCCACGACTGAGCCCATGCGTAAGTATTTCGCACGGCTCCGCGTAATGGATTGGATTAATGCCGGATGGAATGAAGTGAACCGAGCGGCGAAACCGTCGCTCGAAATAGTGCTGCAAATTCCGAGAAACCGCGACCATTGCGTTCGGAAGGTAGGCCGATGAGATTTCGGAAGATTTTAAGAACAGCCGTGCGACAAAGCCCCATTTCGGACGGTCCCATTCTGGCCCCTGACTCCACACGATGGAGGGTATGCCGCATGATCTCGTCAACAATGCGTACCAAGAGAGTGGTGTGGCCCGAAAGTCCACGACGTCCACGCCCGATCGGATTGCATGGAGGGTCGCCAGTAATCCGTATGAGAGAGTATCTAAATGTTTTGACCGAATCGAAGGCAAGTACACCACTTCCATGCCCCGATAGTAGCTGTAGCCTCCAGTCGGAGCCTTAGCGAAGTGGCGGCGTGCGTAAACAATGACCC
>JACPFH010000010.1:0-556 GCA_016183075.1 Deltaproteobacteria bacterium
GCGTGGCGGCGAGCATCCAGGCAATGATGGCGAGCGTCATGTTAAGCTTTCTGTTCATGGTTCTTCCTCCTTAGCTGAGTTTATGGGATCCAATTAGTCAGAGGCTCCTGCGGGCGTGGCCAGCGGTTCCCTGGCAACCGCCGCCGAGCGATTTCGCGCCCAGCGGACCAGCGAAAGCTCGGCGCCGAATCCGCCGAGAATGCCCAGCAGAGTAAACAGATAGACGGTCAGCGGAATAGGCGCCTCAAGGATCAGATAGAACCAGGATGAAAGGGACATCATGAGCCCCTGCTCTCCGTTCGAACCATCCCAAGCAAAGAAGGCGATGGGAATCGGCTCTCCGACCAGGAAACTGATGTCCCGGCCTTTGGCTGTTAAAGGTCTAACGATCACCAGCTTCCACTGCCCTTCCTGATAGACTCCCTTTCCTAATACCGTCTGACTGTCTTCGGCCATGGCAACCAGCGGATTCTTGGGGCCTGTAGCTTTTACCACCTCCACCGGAGTACGCCGCTTCGGGTCTTCGTTCCAGTCCGCCTTCCAATGCCACAGGACC
>JACPFH010000010.1:592-4619 GCA_016183075.1 Deltaproteobacteria bacterium
CCACAGGACCACGGGCCTCTCTGGCTGGGCATAGAAAAAATAAGGCCGGGCTTGTCCCTCCCCGACTCCTGTAGGAAACTGAATTGCGACCGCGTCGCGGAGCATCCACATCTTGTCGCGCAACACCTTGGCGTAGGTATCTTTCACCGGCGGAAGCGCCTCCTCCTTGTGCTCCGTGTCTTTGAAACGATCATTCCACTCCAGCAGGAAAGCAATGGCCTTGTCGTTATAAAGAGAGCGGACCGAGATTTCGTCTACCGTCGCGTTCTCCCAGCGAGGAGAGACGATCACCTGACCGCTCATGGGAACATCGATAGGCTCGGCGCGCTGCCAAATTGGGTCATTTGGATCCAAGGGAAGATCCCGATCGATGCGCTTTGAGCGGATAACGACCTCAGTCCCAATTTTTTCGCCCTCGATCAAAGATTTTACATAGGCACTCAGGTGCCAACGCTCCTCTTCACTCAGGGCATCCGCGTAGCTCGGCATAGGGGTCCCGTCCATACCTGTGCTAAAACGGGCGAAAATATCCTTGAGTGTTGTGCCTCCCTTGTAGCGCCACCCCTTTGTAAGGTCAGCCGGTAGAATTGGAAAACCCCAGTCGTCGGTCAGTTGGGCGGCCTTCGAACCATCGCCCCTTCCCTTTTGCCCATGGCACTCCCAGCACTTTGCCTTCTGGTAAACCTCTTTTCCCATTTCAGCGGAACCCTTCTTTTCAGAACCGATCTCAGCCTTCTCAGGTGCTGCATCAAATCTTCCAGGGGGCAAGCTCTTGATGAAAGCAAGGAGTTGCCGCTGCTCTTCCTCCGTGAGCACACCGTCAAAGCCTTGCATGCCAGTCCCCGGGATCCCCCTCTTGAGGGTCCGAAGGAGATCTTCATCCAAGGGGGCCTCACCGCTTTTTGTGGTGCGAATCTTGTATGCCCCGGATGTGAAATCGCGTGGCCGCGGGTTCAAGTAATCGGCCACAGGGCCATCTCCTTTACCTTCTATGCCATGGCAGAAGCTGCATCGCTTCATGTAGATTGTTTGTCCTTTGGCGACGACTTCTGAAGCCGGCTTGTTCTGTGCGGTTACTTCCGCAGCGCCCATCAAGCAAACCAACAACAGAGTTGCAAGGGGCAAAAAATTCCAGTTCATTCCAACTTCTCCGGCTTTCTCGGTTCCACCCCAGCCGTCTCATATTCCGCCAGGATGATCTTCCACACCTCCTCGTCTTTCAGCTCTTCCTTCCACGAGGGCATCGCCGAGTCTGCGGGAGAGGACACAGGCGGAAGCCCCGGCCCCCCTTCTTTTATCCGCCAGACAAGATATCCTTCCACCAGCGTGGCGATAGTTCCGGGGTCGCGAAAATTGATCGGTCTTAAGCGGAAGCCCCGAGCCATAGGCCCATCGCCTCCTGCCGTCGTTCCATGGCAGGGGCGGCAGTTTTTCTGGTAAAGCACCCTGCCTTCCTCCAAGACTTTTATTTCTTTCACTGTCCCATCCGGGTTGCGGAAGGGGTTGCTAGCCTTTTCGAACGCGCCAGGAATGGTCGGATGTTGAATACGCAAGGCTGTAGGGCTTGTCACTGAAGGTTTGGTCTGAGTGTAGACAAAGCCCCCTAGCAGGATCGGGAGAACGATCAGGCCGGCAAGCCTCCCCCATCTCGCCCAAGCTGGCCACTTCCCGTCTTGATCTCCTCGAAGGAAGCTGAGAACGGGACCCTTAAACTCCTCAATTCTTTTATCTGTTGTCGTTACATGAGTGACGATGCCCACCAAGACCACGATTATGAACATGATGAGGAGCGTCCTCGGCATCGGTATCCATCTCTCGGTCCCGACCATCAACGTGGTAAGAAGGGGCGTGCCGAGTACAAGGATCAGATAAACAACAACGATCGTTACGACTGCGGACCAAAACAGGGGCAGGCGCGCGCGAAATCTCTTCTGCCTCGCCATCGTCAAGCCTCCTATTTCAAAGTTTGGAGATAGGCCAGGAGATCGTGGAAATCCTTGACGGTCAGGATGTCGCTGAAGTTTCCCGGCATCAGGGAGGTCTTTTGGGGCACTCGCTCAACGATCTCCCCCTTGGCTATTTTTTGGGTCTGGCCCTGGCTGTCGCCGATCTCGATCATCTCGCTGCTCTCTTTCTTGATAACCCCCGTTAGCAGTTGGCCGCCCTTCATTTGGACCATGACGGGCTCAAAACCCTTGACGATCACTTTATTCGGTTCAAGGATCGACTCGATCAGGTACTCCAAAGGTTGGGCAGCGGCTATATTGGTCAACTCCGGACCAACGTTACCTCCTTTGTCTCCGACCCTGTGGCACTTGGCGCAAGCTGCGGGGCTATCGGCATTGAAGAATAGCTCCCTCCCCGCCTCTGCCTCGCCAGAGACTAGAAGCTTTGGCGCCGCCGCGGCCGAGCCCTGAGCTTTTCCAGAGGAAGCCAGGGCCTGAAGCTGGCTGAAGAAAGGTGATTGGTCGATGGAGGCAAGGTCGGCGCTGCCACCGGTGCTCTGTAGGTAGGTGATGACCGCTCTGATCGCATCCGGCCTTAAAGCGATTGGGGGTCTCCACGCGACGGGCATAAGTTTAGAGAAACCTTCGACGAGGTACACGTCCGGTTCCATGAGGGACTCAACAAGGTAGTCTGTCGGCGAATATGTTTTGCCGGTCTGCTTCGTCCTTTCCTCGGCCCGCTTCATAGCCCTGGCGCCGATGGGCAGCCCCAATGGGCCGCTCTCACCGAGGTTTGGACCACGGATAGCGCTTCCTCGGCCGCCGATACTGTGGCAGGTATGGCATGCTCCCTTTCCCCAGAAAATGTTCTCTCCGGCTTCGGGGGTTGCCTCTACCGCGCCGCCGATGAACGCCGCCTTCTCTTTTTCGACCCGTGCCTTTTCTCCGGCGATGTTCGACAGGGCCACGACGACGTAACAGTAGACGGCCAAGAAGACGACGGTGAACGTAGCAACGCGCAAGAACGGTCGCCTCACATCACACCTCAGTCTCGCTCCTCATGGCGATAACTCTCTCAACTTTTCGAATCGGGCATAGCAGCCGTTTGAGGCACCGGTACCTTCTTCTCCTCCGCTAAACTGGTTAGCCAGAACAAGAAGGCGATTGAGCCCAAAAAGAGCAAGGTGATGCCGCTTGTGACAAAAGCCATGTACGCCATCGTTGGGGTATAGGCCCATGCGGAAGCATCCGCCATAACACCGTAGATATGCCATGCCTCTCTAAGACCGGAGCGTATGTAGCCCATCAACGCCATCAGAAGAACGATAACGACGCACAGAAGGACGAGGGTGTACTGAGAGCGGGCCGGCATCCGCCCCCACTGGATCCTGCCAACCTGCTCGGCGCCTCGAAAAACGAAGACATCGATGAAGGTAGTCACCACAATGCAGGTGAGGAGGATCATAAACTGGATCACGGAGATATTGCGGAGAAGCGGGCTTGCCTTTTCCATGACCATGAAGCCGTAGACCCCGAAGATCACCGTGTCCATAAGAACCGCCACTGCGAGGAGCACGCCTTCTGCGAGTTTCCCTTTATCTCGAAATGTCAGCAGAACAGCGGCGACGATGGCCACCATATAGAGAAGCAGGATGTAGGCGGGGAAGAGGATGTAGGGCCTCCGATCGGGGGAGAGGTCAAGAGTCGCGGGACTGACCGTAAAGAGATACTGCGCGTACCACCCCAGGAAAACGACCCCGAGAAGTCCCACGACTCCCAAGACCGCTTTGGCCGCGATCCCGTGTGCTTCAAAGGGGCGGGTCTTCCCTTTATTGGCGCGCCGATAGAGGAGGAAGCTCAGAAAGGTCAGGATGATAATGAAGTTCACGACGGCGTTCTTGGCCGCCATGAGCCCCAGGAATTTCAGAGTTGGGTGGTACTGCTCGCCAATGATGGCCTGCTCCTCAGCGCTCAGCGGCAAATTGTGCGGCGCCAGCCAAATCGCGAAGCAGATCAAAAGGATCACATTGATGTACGTGGTATATGGAAGATACCGCTCGGCTCCCTGGATACGGCCCATG
>JACPFH010000252.1 GCA_016183075.1 Deltaproteobacteria bacterium
CGCCTCACGGGCTCCGGCCTGCGCATGAGCAAGCGTTGCAAGTAGCGCTGCTAGACTGGCTCCCGCCAATACAGGTACTCCTGATGACAGGGCATAGAAAACAAAGGCTATGGCAAGGCCCTCCATACCAACTCGATACCGCCGTTCGCCAAGCTTCTCGATGGACCGAATTTCTGCCTCCACCTCCGCCACTTGCGCACGCAGCTCTGGGACAATAGCGCCTAGGTTTGGCTCAGAACTCAGTTCTCTTGCTCCGGTCTTGGGCGCAAACAGGGAGCGGGGTCAGGAGCGGGGTCAGGCGTGATGTTTGCTATTCATGCCTGCGCGTGGTAGATGCCAGCGGTATGGCACGGCGCGTGCGGGTGGAGTATGCGGGGGCTCTGTATCACGTCATTACCCGGGGGAATCAACGCCAAAGGATATTTCGTGATGATCGGGATCGAGAGAAGTATTTGGAAATTCTCTCAGGCCTTAAAAAGCAGTTTTCGTTTCGCATATCGGCTTATGTGCTGATGTTGAACCATACACACTTACTTTTGCAGAGCGGTGAGGTTCCACTGTCCCGGATCATGCAGCGGTTGGGGAGCAGCTATACTCAGTATTTCAATCGCCGGCATAGGCAGGTGGGACATCTTTTTCAGGGTCGATATAAAGCGATTCTATGCGACAAGGACAGTTATTTGCTGGAGCTCACCCGCTATCTGCATTTAAATCCGGTGCGGGCCAAGGTGGTCAAAGAGCCCGGGGAGTATAAATGGAGCAGCTATGGCGGTTACGTGAGAAAGGGGCAAGGACAGCCATGGTTGGACAGCACGGAGGTGCTCGAACAGTTCAGTGGAAACGTTAACGAAGCAAGGAAGCATTATCGTCGGTTCGTATTGGAGGGGATAGGAGACGGGCACAAGGAAGAATACTATGACGTGTTGGAGGGGAGGTTTCTCGGGGACAAAGCATTTGCTGAGGAGATCAAGGCGAAAGCCGAGGTTCCGGGTTATGTGCGCATGAAAATAAAGCCTGAGGCGTTGCTTGAGGCCGCTTGTGCTGTGCTGGGACGGAGGAGAGCCGAGGTGGTGGGAGCCGGCAAAGATCGTGAGCGGGTGCGAGCCCGGGAGGCGATATGTTACATTGGGCGTAATTGTACGGAGCTTTCGGTGACCTTGCTTGCCAGACATCTTGGTGTGGATGCGACATGTGTAAGTCGGAGTGTGGCGCGGATGGAGAGCAGGCTCGGGATTGATAGAAGGCTAAGAAAGGTTGTTGACGAGATTGTCTCCGCGATGGAGAAGAGCAAATATCAGGCCTGACCCCCTTACCTTACTTTCCCTCTTCCCCGGATTTCTTTTCCGGAGAGGGGGAGAAGTCAAATTTGTACTCCAGGGAGAGCTTAGGTTTCCAGTAGTACGGGAAGGGAATATCCGAGGAGGGGCGGCGTCGGAAAATGTCGCTGTAATCGTCTCCCGGCCGTGCAGGGGGCTGGTCACAGCAGCGGGGGTTGTACTCGTAAGAGCGCCGGAATTGGTAGGCTCCGGTCGGAGCTATGACTCGGAAGGCGGCTACCATGTCGCCGGACGGAAAGTTCTCATTGTCGATTTGTATATCTTGGGTGGCGCGAGCCGTGACGTCGAAAACTTCGTAAAAGGCGTCGTAGTAAATGGTTGCTTTGAAGCAGGCAACAACGCGCTTCCACTCGGCCGGTATATTGTTGAGATCGACACTAAGAGACCGAAAGTTGAAGGCGGTGGACATATCCTGAACCAGTTGCGCCAGAGACAGGGACTGTTCGTTGGCATTTTTGGCAGCTTCCAGCAAGCGCCTTTCCTCATTCCGTTGGAGAAAACTGGCATCAATCGTCGGCTGATCGGTCAGCGAAGGATTGAAATTCGTCGTTGAGCCCGCCGGAGGCGGAAGGCAGTCAAATTCCATGATTTTGACGAGAGGCTTCTGAACATTAGCGTTCACAACAACTTCCTTTGTAAAATTCAGCTTACCGCGGGTGTATGTGTCAGGCATCGAATCCTCCGGGATTTTTTGACCTGAAAAAGTTTTCGGACCGGATTTCTGCCGCTATCCGCGTATCGTAGCTTGCTTCAGGGGTAGGTGCAACGGTCGCGTAACCGACGCGACTTCCGCTGCCGGCCAGGGGATATGGGACGTTGTTGACTATGTTGACAAACTTTTCTGGGAGGCATTGAATGTCAGCGGTCGATGGTGCTCGGGCCTTTGGAGGTGTCCGGTCTCTTCTCCAGGATGAGCGAGAGGTCGGGTCTCTGGATCCGGATCTGGCTGCAATTCGACCGCTTGGCCAGTTCCTCGATCAACGCAACCACGGGCTGTGTCCCGCTCAAGTATTCTTTCGGCGCGCCGGCCGCGCGCATGGCCTCGATTTCGTCTTTGGTCAAGAGCCATCGAAGCAGCAGCTCCTCGTCAGAAACTCCAGGCCCTCCCAGTTTACTACGTAAGTCCTCAACGGACGGCTCGTAGGGCTCCCAACGCGCCAGCTCCTTGGCGCGAGGTCGATCCAGGATCCTGTCCTTCACATCGGGGTCCATGGACGAACTCCCTTCTTCGCCGCACTGCCCCAGGGCGTATTTGATAACCTGGTCCGTGACCTCCTTGTACCGCTCCCCAACGATGACGTTGATCGCCGCTTGGCTTCCGACATATTGGGAGAGCGGCGTGACCATGCTGGGGTATCCGAAATCGGCACGGACGCGCACGGCCTCCTTCAAAGCCTCTTCCAACCGATCCTGCAACCCCACCCGGCGCAGCTGGTGGCCGAGATTTGAGATCATCCCTCCGGGCACCTGGTGAAGGTATTGAGAATAGTCGTATTCGACCGGCATCCCGGTTGGAAAGCCCTCCCGCTTTGCGATGAACGTGAAGTGCTCCACTACTGGCTTGACCACCGCTTCGTCAATCGCCGGCGTATAACCGAGCGCGCGAGCGTTCCTGGCGATATTGAATACGGAAGGGTTGGAAGCGGAATTGGCCAGCGGAGGAATGGCGGTGTTGATCGACTTGATGCCGAGCTTGATGGCTTCCAGGCAACACAGCGGGCCGAGGCCCGTGCATAGACGGGGCACCCCGAGCGAAGCGGCTTCGCGAGTCTTCCGAGCATAATATTCATCGCTGTGTTTGGGTGAAATGGAAAATATGAGGTTCACGATGGGTTCAAGCCCAACTTCCCGGGCGGTCTGGACCTTGCGCTGCCATCCGGAAAAATCGTTCCACTCCTCCGATATCCGGGCTTGTCTGATTCCATTGGCAGCCATACGCTCTAGAAAGACTCGGTACATCGACAGCGGGTTGAACCCGAACGTATTGACCCTGCCCGCAATTACTCTGAGAGGGGTTTTTGTGATCCGTTTCGCAACGAGCCGGACCCGCTCCCAGGGGTCCTCCTTCAGCTCACGGACGCACTTTTTGAGGTGAGAGCCGGATATGAGCTCCATCGCCTCAAACCCTGCCTGATCCATCCGCTCCGCGATCGGCAGCATCATGCCCGTGGTCATCCCTTCAGCCCAAAGGCTTTGATGTCCGTCGCGCAGCGTTGTGTCAACAAAACTGATCTCGCTCATGTTTGCTTCCCTCCGCCCCGCTTCCATGTGGCCGAATCTAAATTTCGCTTTCCCAAATGTCAATCTCGCTGCGGCCGGTTGTCCGCTGCTCCGTCCATGTTCCGCTCCGGGAGCCCGCTCAGCCCACAGCGACCGGGGGGGCGCGAGCGAGGCTGCGGACGTAGTAATATGTAGGGTGGTGCAGACCTTGACCATTTTGAACTGTTTGAACGTTTGGAACGTTTTGAACGCCGAACCGGTTCAAGCCGTTCAAGTCGTTCAAATCGTTCAACCGGTCGGCCTGAACACATCGGCTGTGGTTCAAAGCAGGGACGCTTTGTTTTTCGGTCAGATGCTGCTAATTTTTGTGTCGGCTCGATCGAAAAGGGAGAGACCATTGGTTGGCGAGCTAGCGAGTCAGGCGTACGCATTGGGCGCTGCCGGCGCGGAGGTTCAAGCCGGACTTGACGAGTGGCGCGAACAGGGGAAGGTGCGCCGGCTATGGCAGGGCGATAGGTCGCTCTGGACCGGCGCGGACGAGGACCAGTGGCTTGGCTGGCTTCACGCCCTGGAGAGGCAGCGTGATCATCCGGAGAACCTGCAGCATCTCGCCGAGGACGTAAGGCAGGCAGGCATCAAGCGTGCTTTGCTCCTCGGCATGGGAGGCTCAAGCCTATGCCCCGAACTTATGGCCGAGACCTTCGGTCCGGCTTCCGATTTTCCCCGCCTTCTGGTTCTCGACTCCACGGTGCCGGCGCAAGTGAAGGACTTTGAAAGGCAGATCGATCTTAAGGACACGCTGTTTATCGTTTCCTCAAAGTCGGGCGGGACGACGGAAACGCGGGTGCTCGAGCAATACTTCTTCGCGCGCGCCGAAGCGCTCTTCGGCAAAGACCGGGCCGGCTCCCGCTTTATCGCGATCACCGATCCGGGAACGAAGCTGCACAAACAAGCCGAAAGCAATCGGTTCCGCCATGTCGTTCACGGCGAGCCGGATATTGGCGGGCGCTATTCGGCCCTGTCGAATTTCGGCATGGCGCCTGCCGCGATCATGGGTGTCAATGTGCCGAACTTTCTCGATCGCGCCGAAATCATGGTGCGCTCGTGCGCTTCTTCTGTTCCACCCGAGGCCAATCCCGCGGTGGTGTTGGGGGTGATCCTGGGTACGCTCGGGCGCCGCGGGGTGGACAAGGTCACTTTTGTGACCTCGCCAGCCATCGCGGCTTTGTCACGCTGGCTCGAGCAGCTTGTGGCGGAGTCGACGGGCAAGCGGGGCAAGGGCCTCGTTCCCATTGCGGGCGAGGAAGTCGGCCCGCCGGGGGTTTACGGCAAGGATCGGCTGTTCGTCTATCTCAGACTAAACGGCGGATCTTCTGTGGAGCACGATCGCGCGGTTGCGGCGCTCGAGAAAGCCGGGCACCCGGTGGTTAGGATTCATCTTGAGGAGACGATGAATTTGGGACAGGAATTTTTTCGCTGGGAAATGGCCACCGCGGTGGCAGGCTCGGTGCTCGGTATCAACCCCTTCGACCAGCCGGACGTAGAGGCGAGCAAAGCGGCGACCCGAAAGCTCGCGGAGGATTACGAGCGGACGGGGAGACTACCCGAGGAGGTGCCGCTTGCAAGCGAGGAAGGTTTGAGCCTTCATGTTGATCCGCAAAATGGCGCAGCAGTGGCTCCTGCGCGCGCGAAGGGCCTGGAAGCAGTGCTCGCGGCGCACCTCGGCCGAATTCGTCCGGGCGACTACTTCGCCATCAACGCGTATGTGGCGAGGAACCCGGCAAACCGCAAAGAGCTAGAGGCCATTCGCCACGCGGTGCGCGACGCCAAACGAGTAGCGACGACGTTGGGCTTCGGTCCCCGCTTCCTCCATTCCACGGGGCAACTCCATAAGGGCGGTCCCGATAGCGGGGTCTTTTTGCAGGTCACTGCCGACGATGCGGAGGATCTTCCCATCCCCGGTCAGAAATACACCTTCGGGGTGCTCAAGCGATTTCAAGCCCAGGGCGACTTTGCAGTGCTCGCGGAGCGCGGCAGGCGGCTCCTTCGGGTGCATCTCGGCCCGGAGGTGTCGTCTGGCCTGGGTCGTCTCGGTGAGATCGTGCGCGGCGCGCTTAGCTGAGCGCCACGGGAGCGCTCCCTTGAGGAGGACTTCAAACGAAACGACCACACTTTTGCTTCGAAGCCCGAGGGAGGCGAGGAAGGAGGCCGCGGACGTGCTTGCCTACGACCGAGGGGGCGACCGAAGGGAGCGCGAGCGAGGCTGCGGACGTCCGATTACGAACGGTACGAATCATGGCACAGGCCCATCGGCCGCAGCCGAGCGC
>JACPFH010000263.1 GCA_016183075.1 Deltaproteobacteria bacterium
TCTTCCCTCTATGGTGATCTATTCCCTGACCTACGGAGGACTCGCGTCACTGCAAGAATCCATACGGGCCGACTACTTCGGGACTCGCCATTTCGCCAGCATCCAGGGATTCAGCCGCCTGATTACCACTTGCGGCAGCTTCCTCGGTCCTCTCGTGGCGGGATATCTATATGACTCGACGCGCAGCTACACCTTAGCCTTCACTATATTCACCGCAGTGAGCCTGGCGGCCACTTTTTGCATGCTGCTGGCGCGACCTCCCGTGGCGCCCAACGGCTCGCCGCGTTGACGCTCATCTTCGCGCGTACACCCATTTTCGACCCGCTCGGTCGAAGGCGAAGACCTGGTACGGCTCAGGAGCGCCTCCTTCCATTCCCGGAGAGCCAATGGGCATTCCAGGGACTGCAAGGCCGATGACGGCGGGCCTTTCCTTAAGCAAGCGAAAAATGAGATCCGCGGGTACGTGACCCTCAATCACGTAACCATCCACAATCCCCGTGTGGCACGACTGCAGCGATCTTGGCACTTTATATTTGTCCTTTACAGCCACGAGTTGCTCATTGGTAACGTCTTTTTTATTCACCTCAAACCCGTTTGCTTGCAGGTGACCCACCCACCCGGAGCAGCACCCTCAGGTCGGACTCTGGTACACGATCAAGAGTTATCAGCAGTGTTTTTCGCGATCCCTTAAATCTCATAGTCTTTCCTCCAATGACGTGCTCCGACCCTTTTCGCTATCGGCTCTTGATAGCATATTGCCTCTGAAGCGGACTAGCAATCCAATGCCCCGATCGCCTCCAGGCACTGCCCAATTCTTTTTCCAGATCTGGCCGACGTTCGGATGGAGTTCCAGCGGGCTTGTTTAGATCGTCTGCGGTGTAAACTTCAGGCTACGTTAATCGATCGGACGCGGAAATAGGAAGGAGAGCATCACGGGTATGACCGGCAATTTTGGCCACGTCTTCAAGCACTACAAGCAGTTCCTGAGTCATCGCTTCCTTGGTCTTCAACCGCATTTCCGATCTGATGGTTTCGAGCTCGTGAAGGAGGGCATCTAAGGAAGCTTGGAGCTTATCGAGTCGGGAAAGAGTTTCCGCGTTGATGTCCATGTGGGGACAACCAAGCAAATTTCATACCAAAGTAGTCCACTAGATTATGACGGAAAGGGTTTGTTTTTTAAGAATATTTCATGCAAAAGCTTGTGGTCTCCGTGACAAACATAGGCATATCTGCGCGTATACTATTACAATTTGTTACACTGCGACCGTTTTTTGTCTGGATCACAGTCGTTGTGAGCGATTTTTAGTGGAAATCGCGGCTGGGCGCCGTAATCACGCGCGCGTCGATTTGCGGCCGCCAAAGTTTCTCGGCCACGATGTGGACCACGCCCTGCTCGACCTGAAGGGTGCCGGTCACGCCTAAAAATTTCGCTGTCCTGGCCAGGACGGCATATTCTTCGAACACCCGCTCCCAAAGAACAACGTTCACAAAGCCCGTCTCGTCCTCCAGCGTCATAAAGACAACCCCTCCCGCCGTGCCCGGTCGCTGGCGGCAGATGATGACACCGGCATAACGCACTTGTGCGCCGTTCTGCATAGAGGAAACGGTACAAGCGTCCGGAAGGCCTTGGGCCCTGAGCTCCGAGCGCAACGGCTCGAGCGGATGGCGCCTCGGACTATGAGAGGCGGAGCGATAATCCCACCCGACCTCCTCGAAGGAATTGAGGGGTGGGAACGTTGGCCCGGCCCCGCGGACTTGAAGCGGAAGAGGCTCGTTTCGCATGCGGACAAGGTGGCGCACCTCCCACAGGGCCATGCGCCGCTCCAGGCCGAAGCCGTCAAAGGCGCCCGCCTCGGCCAGCACGCCGAGCACACCCTCGTCCAGCCCCGTGCGACGGGCAAAGTCCGAAAGCGATCTGAAAGGCAAAGCGGAACGCGCAGCCTCGATCTGTTTCCAATCGCCCTCGGCGAGCCCTTTGACGTACCTTAGGCCCATTCGGACGGCATAGCCGCCTGCGCTCTCCGAGCACATCTCCAGAATGCAATCCCAGGCGCTGTTGTGCACGTCCACCGGCCGCACGACGACACCGTGCCGCTTGGCATCCTGCACGACTGTGGCCGGAGTATAGAAACCCATCGGTTGGGCATTGAGCAAAGCGCAGGTGAACTCTGCCGGATAGTGGCACTTGAGCCACGCCGTGGCGTAGGCGATCAGGGCGAAGCTCGCCGCATGGCTTTCCGGAAAGCCGTATTCTCCGAAGCCCTTGATCTGCTGGAAGACTCTTTCGGCAAACTCCGGGGCGATCCCCTTCTGTCGCATGCGCGAAATGAGCCGTTCGCGGTGACGTTCCATGCGGCCCGTGCGATGCCAGGCCGCCATGTCGCGCCTGAGTTGGTCGGCCTCGCCCGGCGTATAGTCGGCGGCGACGACGGCCAGGCGCATCACCTGCTCCTGAAAGAGCGGCACGCCCAGCGTTTTTTCCAGGACCGGGATCAGGCTCGGATGCGGATACTCGACCGGCTCCTTGCCGCTTCGGCGGCGAAGATAGGGATGGACCATGCCGCCCGTACTCGGCCCGGGCCGTACGATGCTGACTTCGATAACGAGATCATAGAAGCTTTGCGGCCGAAGCCTGGGGAGCATCGCCATTTGCGCCCTACTCTCGATCTGAAAAACGCCCACTGTGTCGGCCCGGCAAATCATTTCGAAGGTCTCGGGGTCCGCGGGCGGAATCGTAGACACGGCAAGCTCGATGCCGCGGCGCTCTTTAAGCAGGCGCAAGCAACAGTCGAGTTGCGTGAGGCTGCCCAGACCGAGGAGGTCTACTTTAAAGAGCCCGAGATCTTCCAGGTCCTCTTTGTCCCACTGGATAACCGTGCGGCCGGGCATCGCCGCATTTTCGATCGGGACGATATCATGCACGGACTCGCGGCCCAAAAGGAATCCGCCAGGATGGATCGAGAGATGGCGGGGAAAATCGATGATCTCACTTGCGAGCCTGAGAAGATGCCCGTGCATCGGCGCCGCAGGATCCAACCCCAGTGGTTTGAGCGTCTCGGGATGTATGTCCTCGTAGGAGGAAAGAAATTTGGCCAGGCGATCCAGGGAAGTCTCCGCAAGTCCCAAGGCCTTGCCGACGTCGCGCACGGCGGAGCGGGACCGGTAGCGGATCACATTGGCCGCCATCGCGGCGCGATCGCGCCCGTACTTCTCATAGACATGTTGAATAACCTCTTCGCGCCGATCATGCTGGATGTCGAGATCGATATCGGGCGGCTCGGCCCGCTCTTTGGAAATGAAGCGCTCGAAGAGAAGCCCCATCCTCACCGGATCGATGGCCGTGATGCCGAGGCAGTAACAGACGGCGGAGTTGGCCGCAGAGCCGCGCCCCTGGCAGAGGATGCCGCGCGCGCGGCAGAACTCCACGATCTCCCACATGGTGAGAAAGTAGCCCGGGTAGTCCAACGCCTCGATGGACCGCAAGCTCTTTTTCGATCTGGCTGGCGACCTCGGGCGGCACTTTTCCGCCGTAGCGCCGCCGCGCCCCTTCAAAAGTCAGGTGGCGGAGCCACTGTGCCGTTCTCGTTCCGTCAGGCAAGCGCTCCAAGGGATAGCGGTAGCGGATTTCAGCGAGAGAGAAAGCGCACCGCTCGGCTATCTCTTGGGTTCGGGCGAAAGCTACCGGGTCATCGGAAAAGAGCTTGGCAAAAGCGAAGGGAGACTTTAGAGCATGCTCGGCGTTGGGTTTCAGCTTGCGCCCTGCGGCCGATACCGGGACGCCGTGTCGAATCGCCGTCACCACATCCTGCAGCGCCCGGCGAGCCGGCGTATGGTAAAGCACCTCGGTCGCCGCGACGAGACGAAGGCCATACTTTTTCGCTCTCTGGCGGAGCCGCGCTTCCTGCAAGACCTCTTCCTCCCGCCGGTGTCGTGCGAGCATGGCATAAAGCCTGTCGCCAAAGGCGTCGCGCAGCGTGCCCGCCACCGCACCAGGCTCGGCTTCGCCAACAATCAGGCTCCGGTCACCGCCCCAAAGCGCGAAAAGCCCTGCCGCATGCCGGCAGACCTCATCCCACCTGACCGCGCTCTCCCCTTTCGGCGAACGGAGGCGCCCCGCAGTCACAAGCCGGCAAAGGTTCGCGTAGCCGCTGCGATCTTGTGCGATAAGAACGATCACCGACCCATCCTCCACGGTGACTTGGGACCCCACGATCAGATGGAGACCGATTTCCCGAGCCTTGACGTGCGCGCGCACGATCCCGTACACCCCATCCCGGTCGGTCAGAGCCAGCGCGGAAAGGCCGAGCCGATGCGCTTCTTCTACAAGCTCATCCGGATGGCTCGCTCCCTCCAAAAAAGAAAAATTGCTCTTGCACCAGAGCGGAACGTAGGACATGGAAAAAATGGGATTCGCTATCTGCGCGCCCTCAACTTCAATCTCCCGAAGCTCCCTCAAAGTAGATTTCTACGGGTCTCGCGTTTTCAAAGACAACGACGTAGATGCCTTGCCACCGCTCGTATAAGGGCGGGGTGTCTGCCGGCTCTACGCGTTCAGACCACTTTGTGATCATCTCGCGAGTCGGTTGTTCCGTGCCGAAGAACTCAAGGAGTTGTAACGCTTTATCTATCTCCCCGACCGGTCAAATTGCCAGTCGCGAAAATAACGTTAGGCTCCAGGGGGCCGGTAGCTCACGGACTTTTTCGCTGCCTCGTCGATTTGCTCCGGGGTTAACAGAACCGTGGTCGACACTCGAGCCCCGCCCGTAGCATTGATTGCCAAGCTCGCCGCAGCGACGCTGACGGTGTCCGGAACGTCGATGATCGCAAAAGCGTCTGGCTCCCCAAACGCGTAGTAAAAGCACTCGACCGTACCGCCGAGACCCTCGATCATCTTTTGCACCGCCGCACGACGGGCGGAACCACCGTCTTTCATCAGCCCTTTCGTGCCATCTCATCATGTACTTAGCCATTGAACCCTCCCTTTTTTAACTGCTTCCATGGAATCAGCTTACCCACGCCAACAAGTGAACTGCCGGTCACGCTGAGAATTCACACCCTCTAACGAGCCCGTAGAAAAAGTCTCTTCCTGAAAATTTGACCCTTGAAAACAAATGGCTTTTTGACGCGGAAATTCAAAATTCCGGGGTTTTCCTACAGGCTCAACGTCGTAGTGAACGGCGGGCCGCCACAGACCAGAAGTGTGGCACGACGCTTCC
>JACPFH010000264.1 GCA_016183075.1 Deltaproteobacteria bacterium
CTAATAAAAAGGGGCTCTTCCTAACCGATGATGCCACAAGTTCGATCTGGGAGGGGCTCACGGGCATTGCTATTCAAGGCCCATTCAAAAGCAAGAGGCTTGAGCCTTTGCCTGTGACACCCTCCTTCTGGTTTGGCTGGGTGGACCATTATCCCGACACAGAGCTTTTTTCTCTGCAAAGATGAGTCTGTCTCACTCGGGTCGTTTCGGAGGAACAATGAATTCACGGGAGGTTTTTAATATGCTTAGAGCGTTAGCAACGCCGGCGGCGATAATCCAGCGGGACAAATCATTCAGAAGGAGAGCCTCTCTCAAAGGTCAATTGGTCTTGGCTGTTGTACTCTCTGGAGTCGCCTTTACTAGACTCGGGTGGGCTGAACCGCTAGATGTCAAGGCGATCATGAGCCCGAAAGAGCAAATCTACGTGGATCTGCCCACTCCGCAGAAGCATTTTGTCCTGTTTGTCAAGCGTGAGGGGAAAGCGGCCGGAACTGGAATCCTGAACGGTGCCGAGCTGACGGAATACGGGATGCATGACATACGCCCGGGACTCGACGGGTCACCTCGCGGGTACGTCATCGCCAGATTGCCCAACGGTGACCAGGCGGTAATCCAGTGGGAGGTCCAGGCAGTGTTCGTGCCTGGCCCCGATAACAAGCCGAGGCTGCTCGACAACGGGGTGTGGCGCCTGATCGGCGGTACCGGCACTCTAGAAAAGATCAAGGGTGCCGGCACCATGCACATCAAGGCTGTCTCTCTCTCTCCAAACGATAGGGAGTTCACTTTTACTGGAGAAATCGTTGTCTCGAAATAGTCTTCCCCTGACATGAAAACCATCATGTCTACGGACCTGAAAGGAGGCTTTCCCCGCTCGCTTATTTTGGGCTCTCTCTGGCTTTCTGACTTCTCACTCAACTTTCCCGGTACGGGGAGATGATGAAAACGAAAATCAATAAGGCCCGAGTCTTCGTCAAAGCCAAGTTTAAAAGCGAAGGTTCCGTTTTACGAGAGACCGTAAGAGCTCAAAGCCTGGGCTTTGAGACGAGACTGGAAATCGACTCCCAGGAGCCGGCAGAGCGGGTCGCAGTAGTCGTCCGCAACGCCGAGAATGCCTGCTACGTCCTACAAAGCATTCTCAATCCGGTGCCCGTGGAGCCCAAGTTCACGCTGAACGGGGTCGAGTTCGATCCACTTGCTGCAAGATTACGTGGAAAGAACAGCTACTCGTGAGGCGTACCAACCTGCCTAGGCGTCCAACCAGATCACCTGGACGGCGGATTCAGACACAGAGGAACGCCTTGACTGAAGGCCGCTCGCCAACTAAAGTAATCTCAATTTCGTACCATAGGGAGGTGGAGAAGATATGGCTATTCCAGATACCCGGAGTATTATAGATGCTTACAACTACGAGTCTTTCTCGCGTTCCGAAAGCGCAGGCAAATCCAATGAATTCAAGGGCTCCCTGCGCGCTGGCGAAGATGCTCCCGACTTCGAGCTGCCCACCCTTGACGGAGACCGGGTTCGCCTCTCGGCGTTTCGTGGCAAAAAGCATGTCCTGCTCGAGTTCGGCAGCATCACCTGACCACCTTTTGTGGGCGAGGTCTCGCCCCTAAACGAACTCTACCATCGCTATCGAGATCAGGGGTTTGAGTTTTTGACGATCTACGTTCGCGAGCCGCACCCGGGCGAACATTATGGCCCTCACAGAACCTGGGCGCAGAAACTCAAGTTCGCGCGGGATTGCCGAAAGCAGGATGGCATCCAGAACCCGATGCTCGTGGACGACCTCGAAGGCACTGTGCACCGTTGTTACGGGTCAATGCCAAACATGATCTACATTATCGACAGGAACGGAAAAATCGCTTACAAGGCCATGTGGACGGACCACGAGGAAATCGCCTCAGTACTAAAGAACCTCGTCCTAGCCGATCAGCTTCAGGCCCAAGGCGTGAGAGTTAAACCGTCCTACACGGAAAGAATCAATTACATTCCAGCCCAATATGCCGGGGGGCTTCGTGAGAAGGTCTTCGACCGTGCCGGTCCCAAGGCATGGGCAGACTACCAGAACGTGTTTACCAGCCCTCCTAAATAGAAGCGGCGAGAGACTGGAGAAGCGTTAATTCGCGTGCAGGGACGGCTGACGGGCGAAGCTATAGTTGACCAAAATCGGGGAAGGAGTAGAAGTATGGACGAGATCATCAAGAAGGTCATCTCTCGAACAGCCAAACCAGGCCCTGGTAGCATTCCGGGGAGCTTGCAGCCTCATCAAGATCGGGAGTTGAGGGTCTCTCTGGAAGCCGAGAGCCTCAACGGAATGAAGAAGCGGGCTATCGTGACGCTGGAGCAACCTGAAGGCAGCACGTTTTCTATCATCTGCGATGAGGGGGCCTACCTTGGTGGCGAAGACACAGCGCCGCCGCCGCTGGCCTATTTCAGCGCCGCGATTGCCTTTTGAATGCTCACACAGCTTTCCCGGTTCGGGAAAATCACAAAGCTTAACGTCAAGTCGATCCGGCTTAAACAGATCACGCGCTTCTTCATGAAGGGATCCGCGCTTCAGGGCACCTTGCAAGGCGGCGCCCTCGGCCTCGAGACTCACATAGAAGTCGAATCCGGTGAGCCAGCAGAGAAGATCCGCCACCTGATCAAGATGGGCGATCAGACCTGCTTTACTCTTCAGTCGCTCATCAACCCGGTCCCGGTGAAGACGTCGGCCACACTGAACGGAGAGTCACTCGCCCTGTCAGAGTAGTTAGGCCGTAGCGCAATCCCAGAGTTGTTAGGTCTTACTGGATCATCCTGTTCGGCAAGAACAGCGCTATTTGCGGAAATGCAACAAGTATAGCAAGCGCCACGGCCATCGCGACCCAGAAGGGAAGGATACCAATGAAAATCTGGCTCATGGGCACGTCCTCGGCGACGCCCTTGACCACGTACACGTTTACGCCTACCGGCGGGCTGATCAGTCCCATCTCGAGGACAACCACGATCAGGACGCCGAACCAGATCGGATCGAAGCCGAGAGTCAGGATCAGCGGGTGGACGATGGGAATCGTCAGCACCAGCATAGCAAAGCCCTCGAGAAACATTCCCAGAATGATATAGACGATAAGGACCAGCGACAGGATGCCATAGGCAGGAAGCTCGAGGCCGGTGATCGCTTCGATTAAATTCGATGAGACATGAGTCAAGGCGAGGAAAGGGCTGAAAATGAAAGATCCGATTAGAATCAGGAAAACAAGCGCTGTGGTACGCGCGCTCTGGAGCAGGATGGAGAAGAGGGAGTGCGGAGTGAGCCTGCGGCGGAACAAGGCGAGAAGCAGGGCAAGGAAAGCACCGACGCCGGCTGCTTCTGTGGGCGTGAACAATCCGGCGTAGATGCCGCCAATGGTAATGACCACGACGCCAGTCATGAAGCTTGCCTGCCAAGTCGCTTTGAGCTTTTCTTTCCACACCATCGCCGGCCCCGCGGGGCCGAGTCCGGGTTTGATGCGCGTCTGGCTGTAGATAGCGAAGATGAAGAGAGCTGTAAGGAGCAGTCTCGCAAAAACTCCTGCCAGAAAGAGCCGACCGATCGACTCCTGGGTCAAAATAGCGTAGATGACGAACCCGGTGCTGGGCGGGATGAGGATGCCTAAGGTGCCGCCGGCCGCAACGCAGCCAGTGGCTAACCGCGGATCGTAATTGTAGCGACGCATCTCCGGCAGGGCCACTTGGCCCATCGTCAGAGCGGAAGCCACGGAGGAACCTGACAGGGCCGCAAAGCCCGCGCAGGCGGCGATGGTTGCCGAGGCAAGCCCGCCGCGCCAGTGGCCAACCCAGGCGTAGGCGGCTGCGTAGAGATCTCGGCTCATCCCTGAGACGGTCGCGAGATTTCCCATCAAGACAAAGAGCGGGACCACGATAAGCTCGTAGTTAGATGAGATGACAAAGGGCTCGGTCGCAACCAGCGCCAGCGCCGGTGTCCACCCGCTCATCATACCGAAGCCCAGGAAACCGACGAGCAGCATGGCGATGCCGACAGGCATGCGCAGGGCTAGGAGAAAAAAAAGCACAGCCAGGCCCACAATACCGGTTTGCATCGGGCTCATTGCTTGCTAGAGCGAGGTTTGCCGCGGGCCGTCTCGATCGCTTGGGTGAAAAGAACAAGAGTGTAAAGGCCGCAACCTATGGCGATGGTGAAAAAGAACGGAGAGCGGGGTATTGCGATAAGGTTGGAGGCTTCTCCGTAGTTATACGCGTCGAGTCCCCGCGTCCAGGTTTGCCACGTGACATAAGAAAACAGGACCCCGCAAACCAACTGCATGAGGCTGTCCGACCACCGCAGAACGCGAGGGGCGAGCACCGCGCCGATCAGGTCAAGCGCGACGTGGCCTCCGGTCCAGCCGCAGTAAGCCATCGCAGGGAAAACGACAAGGACTAGGCTGACTTCAGAAAGATCCTGTGATCCCAGAATAGGAGCGTTGAAAACGTAGCGCATGATCACGGCGACGACAGTCAAGCCCATCAACCACAGAAGCGCTATTCCGCTAACAAATGCCGATAGCCGAACCGCGCCGCCGATGACCCTATCAAGAAGGGCAAGTTTCTTGTCCACGGTCTCTTAGTTACCAGCGCCCATGGCAGCAAGAATGGCTTTTGCCGGTACGCCTTCCTTCTCTAGCCTCCCCACGATCTTGTCCCTGGCTTTGATCAGAAGGGCGTTGCCTTTCTTTGCCTCGTCGGGCGATAAAGCGATGACATCGTGTTTTCCGCTCTTACGGACGCTGTCGAGATCCTTGGCGCCTTCTTCTTCGTATGCCGTGGCGCCGACCAGGCTCAGCGAGCGGCCGGTCGTCCGACCGATGATGGCCTTGTGCTCTTTAGAAAGCGCATCGTAGCTCTTCTTGTGCATGACCAGAAAGAACGGAGAGCGGCCGAATGCGAGTCCAGTGGTGTAGTATTTGGCGACCTCACCGATTTTAAAGGAGCTGATCACGCTTGGAGGAACCATCAGCGCATCGACGACGCCAGTGCTGAGCGCGCGGTACATCTCGCTTGCCGCCATGGATACCGGAGTAGCTCCTAGCACTGCGATCAGATCAGCCTGATCTTTGGACGGAACACGAACTTTCAGGCCTTTGAGGTCGTCGATTTTTCGGATTGGTTTATCCCTGGCCATGAGGACCGGGCC
>JACPFH010000274.1:0-1720 GCA_016183075.1 Deltaproteobacteria bacterium
CCCAGGATCTTTTACTAGAACCAAGAAGTCGAAGTCTGAGTCTTCGTCGGCGTCGCCCCGGGATCGTGAGCCAAACAGAATGATTTTATCCAGCCGGTCACCAAGGGCCTCAGTGACCCTCTCCTTAAACCTCTGAATTACATCTTCTTCCCAGGAAGATCGCACCATAAAGACCTCTATAGCGCCGACTCGAAGGCAGCGAGGGCTTCGTCACTCAATCTGTCCCACTCTTCCAGCTCCTCTCGCAACTCGATATGGGCCTTCACATCGGCAAGGATTCGTGACAGCAATTCCAATCTATCCTTTAACGGGAGCGACTGAATGTGCTCATAAAGCTCTTGAACGTTGGCCGGTATTTCTACCTCCATTTGCAATCAAGTCTATTCCCAATCCAATTGAGTTGCAACGGACAATCCTCCTATGAACTCCAATCGGAATTTGACCCTGGCGGCGTCGATCTCTGGCTGAAGGCGGGTTTTCCGCTCCGGGTTGTTTACGGCTGATCCAAATAAAGACTCCCTTGTTCCGAACCGATCTTCTCCCGAATCAACCCTAAAGAGCCAAGAGCGGATTTGACCCCATTTTCGGCAAGGGAAATTTTTCCTGACGATCCGCTTACTTTGCTTTCCGGGAGCGCGGCCCGAAGGGCTCGGGTTGAAAAGGACCATCTCTGGCTTCAAGAAAAGCGCTGAGCCCGCCCTTTTTTCTTGCTTCTTCAAGTCGCCGGTTGAACTCCTCGCGCTTCGACAGCCTGGCCATCGCTGCCAGCTCAGCGTTGAGCGTCCATGCCTTGAGAAGCCCCATCATCTCGAGCCCCATCGTCGCTACATGAAGGTTGATCTTTACGGTCTCGGGCGGCACATGCGCGATCCGCTCAACGATCGCGAAGCATTCATCCAGAAGCTTCTCCTTTGGCACCACCTGATTCACCAGACCGATGCGCAGCGCCTCATGGGCGTCGATATGGTCGCCGGTCAGGGAATAGCGCAGGGCGTTTTTGAAGCCGGCCAGGACGACCCAGATGAAGTCGGTGCTGGCGCCGTGGCGCACCTGAGGCTGGCCGAACACGGCATCATCCGCCGCGATGGTCAGGTGGCAGGTCAGGGCCAGCCATGAAGCGGCGCCAAGGCACCAGCCGCTCACGGCGCCGATAATGGGCTTGGGATAATGCCACCGGTAAAGCTGGCTCCCGAGGACGCTTTGCCGATCCGATTCGCGCCACTTCTCATATTCGTAAACCAGCGAAGTTCCCTCGGGAATGCCATAGGGCCACGCAGTTTCAGGCTCCTCCCCGCTTATGTCTTCGCCGGCGGAAAACGCGGCGCCGGCGCCGGTAAGGACCACCGCCCGGATCTCCGGATCTTGCTCGGCTTCGCTCAAGGCGGAGTCCAGCTCGCGCACAAGTCCCTGATTCAGCGCGTTCAAAGCATCAGGCCGGTTCAGAGTCACCAAGACACCGTGGCGCTGCTTCTCGTAGAGAATGTTCTCGTAGCTCGCCATGGGACCTTCTCCTATCGCCTGCCCTCTCCCTAGCCCTCTCCCGCTGGGAGAGGGGATGGGTGAGGGGCCTACTGCCTTTTGCCTTCTTTGGATCGCGGGCCGAACGGCTCGGGCTGAAAGGGACCGTCACGAAGCTTGAGGTAAGCCTTGATGCCCTCACCGAATCGCGCTTCGTCCAGAGGTTTGCGCAATTCTTCGCGCAGCATCACGTGCGCCGGCG
>JACPFH010000274.1:1762-2536 GCA_016183075.1 Deltaproteobacteria bacterium
CCATCATCTGAAGTCCCATGGTGGCGATGTGGAGGTTGATTTTCACCGTCTCCGGCGGCACGCGCGCGATTCGCTCGACGAGCAAAAAGCACTCCTCCAAAAGCCGGTCCGCGGGCACCACGTTGTTGACGAGCCCGATGCGAAGCGCCTCGTGGGCGTCAATATGATCGCCCGTAAGACCGTAGCGCAGGGCGTTCTTAAAGCCCGCCAGGAGCGTCCACATAAAGCTCGTGTTGGAGCCGTGGCGAACCTCCGGCTGGGCGAAGACGGCATTCTCCGACGCGATTGTGATGTGCGTGAACAGAGCCAGCCAGGAGCCTGCCCCCATGGTCCAGCCGTTGATGGCGCCGATGACCGGCTTTCCGAACTCCCAGATGCGCATGAAGTTGCGCTTATCCGAGCGCCATGAGTCGATCAGCTCCGCCGCGCTCATTCCGGTCGGGATGCCGTACGGCCACTGCAGGTCTCGTCGCCGGCCGGCGGCCGTCCCCTGGTCCATACCGGACGAAAAAGCGCGTCCGGCGCCGGTAAGAACGACCGCGCGAATCTCCGGATCGGCTTCCGCTTCGTCGAGAGCCCCGTGGAGCTCCTCGAGTAACATCCGGCTGAGCGCGTTCATCGCCTCCGGACGATTCAGCGTGATGAGAACGCCGCTACGCTGTTTCTCGTATAGAATCTCCTTGTGCTCCGCCATCTTCGCTCCCCTGCGGGGTATGCCGTGTTCTGTGTGACGCCTTACTCATCCCACTTGTAGGCGCCCAGACCGGGCCGGTA
>JACPFH010000260.1 GCA_016183075.1 Deltaproteobacteria bacterium
TCGATCCCCGAGGCCTGGCTCGCCTCCTCTCGGTTCGGAGTCACGAGCGTAGGGTAACGGTAGCGAGCAAAATTTTCCCTCTTCGGATCCACTACACAGAGAAGATTTTTTTCGCGAGCGAGCTCCTCAATGACCTCCAGGAGCTCCGTGTGAACTGTCCCTTTGCCGTAATCAGAAACGATGATGCCCTGGCAGCGGCTTGCCTGGCGGACCACAAATTGGCGGATTCCTTGCAACACATGCCGGCGGATCTCACCGTGATTCTCGCGGTCCAAGCGCACGATTTGCTGGTGGCGAGGCCGCGCGATGATACGGCTTTTCTGCGTGGTCTGGAAATGGTTCTCCCAGAAAACACCGGCGGTGGAGCTGCCGATCTCCACAAGCTGCTTAAAGAGCCTCTTGCCGGTCTCGTCCCGCCCCACGACGCCGCAAGCGGTCGCCTGTCCGCCGAGGGATCGGATGTTGTGAATCACGTTGGCCGCGCCGCCGAGTCGAAAGTTCTCCGCGGTGACCCTGAGCACCGGGACAGGCGCCTCCGGCGAGATGCGATCCACATCCCCCCAAATGAACCGATCCAACATCAAATCCCCCACGACCACAAGACGAACCCGCGGAAATTTCCTCAACAACCCCAAACATCGATTCCTCAAGGCCGCCACCGCGTCTCAACCTCCCCCTCGACCCGGGTTTCCTGCCGGGTGAGCCCCGATCAACTCGTAATAGAAGTTTTCATTCTTTTTCGCCATCTCCGCCAACGTGAAGTCCTTGAGCACCCGCTCCCGGCCCTTTTCCCCCATCATGCGTCGAAGACCGTTGTGGGAAACCAACTCCGCGATGGCCCGTGCCAGTGCCTGGGGATCTTGCGGCGGCACCAAAACGCCCGTTACCCGGTCCATCACGATTTCCGGGATCCCTCCGGTCCGCGACGCGACTACCGGCTTTCCCGCCGCCATGGCCTCGAGCACCGAAATTCCCAAACCCTCGTACAGCGACGGGAGAACGAAGAGATCCACGGAAGATAAAAACTTTGGAATGTCCGTGACGAATCCCGCAAACTCCACATCGCTCTCCAAACCCGATTGCACCACGATTTTCTTCAACGGCTCCATTTGTGTGCCTTCACCGGCAAGGCGATAGCGTACTCGATGTCCCTGCGCTTTGAGAACCGCCGCGGCCTGCAGCAGAAACCGGTGACCTTTCCGCTCCTCCAGCGCCGCGACCGTCCCGATCACGATTTCTCCCGGCGCGGACGGGCATTCCGCCATGGCCCGAAAACAATCCGGGTCGATGCCGCTATGAATCACCCGGATTTTTTCTGCGCGCACGCCCCCCGCGATGAGCACCTCCGCGATTTTCCGGGATATCGCGACGACGCCGTCCACCTTGCGGTTGTAAAGGCAATTCGTATACCAACCCTTCTTTACCGGATAATCCATTCTCCGGGTGACGATGTACTTAACCGCGGGATGAGGCCTTCCAAACCAGAGCGAAAGCGCATGCCCCCTTTTCGTGTGGAAGTGGACGATCTCGTAAGCTTCCCTTCGTATCCGTCGACGCAGCCGAAAAACCGGCCTGAGGTCGAGGTCGTTGCGCATGCTCAAGGGGAGAACCTCGACATCCAGTTTCTTCGCCTCTTGAAACAGAACCCCGCGTGGATGGCAGAGAAGGTGGTTCCGGTGCCCGTTACGAGAGAGGTAGCTCAACAAGCCCATGACCTGGCTCTCTCCCCCTCCCCAATTCGTCTCGGGATCGATATGCAGGATTTTAAGGCTTCGCCCGGCCTGTGCCGCCTTCTCTTCTCGCTTCAAGTTCTAGCTCCCTGAGCCTGGCATACTTAAGAAAGACGTAAATTGCCGCGGTGGCGGCAACGAAGAATCCCGGGAAGCCTTCGAGAAAGCCTCTTTTCCATATGTAGAAACGGCAAAAGCGAAACAGAGGCCGAAATAGATTGTCCACCCAGCGCCATTTTTTTCCCTGCCGTCTGAGCTGTCTCGAAGAGATCGAAGTAAAATCATTGATCCGCCTCAAGTGATCACTGATATCCCGATAGGAAAAATGATATAGGGGATTACGGAGCCGGCGAGTTTTTCCGGCGACTGTGACCTTTGGATGCGGATCCTCTCCCGCCCACGTTGCCTTCTCCTTACGAAAGAGACGGATGCTTCGATCGGGGTACCAACCGCCCCGCCGCCACCAGCGATTCAGGTAATAGGCCAGACGGGGAACCATGTAGCCGTCCACCTGGTCAGCCGAGCGGGACAACACGCTTACAATCTCCTGTCGTAGCCCATCGGATACGCGCTCATCCGCATCAATCCTTAAAACCCACTGCTTGGTGGCTCGGGAATGCGCGAACGCCATCTGATCCCCATAACCGGCCCAGGGTCGCTGGATGATTCGATCGGTGTACTCGCGGCAAATCTCCAGCGTCCGGTCCGTGCTGTACGAATCGACGACGACGATCTCGTCCACCCACTTGAGACTCTCCAGGCAGTCGCGGATGTTGTCTTCTTCGTTGAAGCAGACAACGATCGCGGAAATTCCCCCAGCGGTCATAACTGAACACCCCTCGGCTTCAAGCCGAGGGGTTCCAAAAACGTCGACTGGAAGTCGACTACCCCCCTATTCAGTCATTCCCGCGCACGCGGGAATCTAGTCTTTGCCTCATTGATCCCTCCCCCATCACCCTGGATGCCCGCTTACGCGGGCATGACGAACTTTCGCTTCGCCTGAAGGCGAGGGGTTTCAATCATCCCCGGAGGGGACACATAACGTAAACGCAGCTCCGATGATATCGGCTAGAAGATAGAGGCAAGAGGCCAAAAAATCAAACTGCCGCCGCCCCTTCTCACAGGGAGGCGAAGTGGAAAGGATTCGTATCAGGATCGGCCGGGTCGAACTCCTCGCCCGCCATGACAATGAGGTATAAAGGTTCCTTTCCCGTATTGGTAATGGCATGGGCCACATACGGTGGAATGCACACTTTCACCATGTGGCTTTCTCCCATGAAAACGGTCGCTTCTCCTCCCGTCCTGGTATCCTTGAGGTAAAGTCTTCCCTCTCCGCTCACCACGCAAGCCCACTCCGTCTTGCGCCGGTGGTAGTGCTTCCCTCTGGTTTTCCCGGGATCAGCAACAGTCAGGTGAAGCTGCCGGATCGGCTGGTCGGACTCCTTACGGCTGACCTGAAGAATTTCCGCCAGCCACCCTCGCTCGTCCCGCTTGATCTCCAAGGGCTGCACCTGAACGCCTTCGATCATCTCCCCTTCTTCCCTGAGCGCATCATGCCCACCCACCACAGGTCTCCTCAATACCTCGGTCCCTCTTCCTGTGATTTCCATTTACTAACGAGTTTACTGGTAAGTAGACATCGCAGTCCACTCGCTGGCCTTTCTTCGTCATGCCCGCGCAGGCGGGCATCCA
>JACPFH010000272.1 GCA_016183075.1 Deltaproteobacteria bacterium
ACGGGCACGGCCATCTCTCCAATGTCTTTTAAGGTAAAAATCCACACGACGCCGGGGATGGCCCCGGCTTTCGCCGTGTCGATCGAGCGGATTCGAGCGTGCGCTCGCGGGCTGCGCAGAATGGCCGCGTGGAGCATCCCCGGCAATTTGATGTCATCGGCGTACGTGGCTCTGCCCGTGATGAAGCGGATGTCCTCGCGCCTTTTGATGGGAGCTCCGATATAAGTTGTCGTCATAACTTCTCCGTCTCTAGTTCGATTTCCTCGAAAGCTCCTCTCTCCACCCTACGTTGTGGTCTTCCCGGCCGCTTGCAGGATTGCTTTGACGATTGGCTGGTAACCGGTGCAGCGGCACAGGTTGCCGGAAATGGCCTCGCGCGCCTCGGCTTCCGTGGGCTTGGGGGTCTCTTTCAGAAAGGCAAAGGCGGTCATGAGAAATCCCGGCGTGCAGAAGCCGCACTGAAGCGCGTGCTGGTCCTGAAAAGCCTTCTGTAACGGGTGGAGTTCCGTCCCCTGAGCCAGCCCTTCCACCGTCATAATCTCAGCGCCATCGGCCTGAACGGCCAAGAGCAGGCAAGAGCGCACCGCCTCGCCATCGAGAAGGATGGTGCATGCGCCGCAGACGCCGTGCTCGCATCCGAGATGGGTTCCCGTAAGATCCAGCTCCCCGCGCAGAAAGTCGGCGAGCGTCATTCTCGCCTCGACCAATCTCTCGTAGCTCTTACCGTTGACGGTAACCGCGATCGTTCGCTTGAAGCTCATGAGATTGCCTTTTGCGCGCGCCTAAAGGCCTTTTCCAGGGCTCTGCGCGTTAACACTCCCCCCACCTCTTTTCTATATTCGGCCGAGGCATGGACGTCTGCGACTGGATCCAAGTCCTCAGACACCGCCTTGGCGGCCTCAGCAGGTTGGGTCTGTGTTGCTTCTTGCCCACGCAGCAATTGCTCGGCCCGCTCCATCCGCTCGGGCTTTTCGCCGACGCCGAACAGAACGATCCGCGCATCCTGGCACGTGTTGTTGCCGTTTAATTCCACTGCGGTGGCGACTCCGACCATGGCGAAGTCGCCCCGGCGACGAGCGACCTCCTCGATCGCCCAGCCCGCTTGTTGCCGCAGTCCCGGAATGCGAATCTCGATCAACAGCTCGTTGGGCTCAATGGCGGTGGTCATGTAGCCGAGAAAGAAATCTTTGGCGTGAACGACGCGCTCGCCGCTCGCGCTGCGCAGGACCAGTTCGGCCCCGAGGACTAAGGCGACCGCCGGAAGCTCAGCGGCAGGATCGGCGTGGGCGAGGCTTCCCCCGATCGTGCCTCGGTTACGGATCTGGAAATGAGCGATGAGCGGAATTGTGGCAGACAGAAGCGGGCTTTGCGACGCGACCTCCGCTGATCGCTCCAAAGCCCGTTGGCGCGTGAGCGCTCCGATGGCGAGACCGCCGTTGGCTCCGCGCCGTACGAATGCCAGATTAGCGACACGGTTAATGTCAATGAGAACTCCGGGGCGAGCCAACCGTAGGCTCAAAAGCGGCATGAGGCTTTGACCGCCTGCCAGGATTTTGGCTTCATCGCCGTGCTGCTTTAGCAGTTCCAGCGCCTCGTCGACCTCTTGCGGCGCATAGTATGCAAACGGTGCCGGTTTCATCGCTAACCTCGCCTCGGCTACCAGAATTGTTTGGTCATGTCAAGAAACAGAAGGCAACAGGCAACAGCCAACAGGCAACAGGCAACAGGCAACAGGAGACCGCATCCTGCCAACTCGTTGCTCTTTAGTCATGCTTCAATTCGACGATCGTGGATCCCCAGCCTCCTGCCTCTACAGGCGCGTCTTTGAAGGATTTGACCCGGGGGTGCTTCTCCAGGATCGAGCGGACAATCCGGCGCTGGATGCCTTTGCCGCGCCCGTGGATGAGACGCACTTGGTAGAGTCCTGCTTGTCTGCACTGCTCAAGGTACTCCTCGACAACGCTTGGAATGTCCTTGGGAGAAAAGGCGTGGAGATCGATGGAGTCTTCGATGGGAACGACGATGGGCTCGCCGAAAGGTGATCCGCTGTCCTGATCTCGTGAGTCTTTTGGTTCGCCGCTCATCTTAACAAAGATCCGAAGGCCTTCATACGTTTGACAAATTCTTATCAGATTTGCACACTCGTTAACATCGCTTGCATGGTCTTCGACAGAACAACGCTGCTTGTCGGATTGGCTTTACTGGTCGCCGCTTTCGTCAAAGGTACCACGGGTCTCGGCTTTCCGCTGATCGCCACCCCGACGGTGGCGCTTCTGCTCGATATCCGCACCGCGGTTACGATTAGGGACCAGTCTCCTCGTCATGCTTCCGCTGTGGGTTCTGAACCTAAGCCTCGGGATCATGGTGCTGATCTTTGTGGCATCCAACTTGCTCCGCTTGAACTTCCAAATTTCTCCTCGGCTGGAGGGCGCTTTCTCGCCGATCGTCGGGGTAGTAGGCGGTTTTTTAAACGGAATGACCAACGCCGCCGGCCCCGCGCTGGCCATTTACCTTTACAGCCTCAAACTTCCCAAAAAGGAATTCATCAAATCTATTGCCACGATCTTTATTGTCACCAAGGTGACGCAGCTGGTCGCGGTCTCGACCTGGAATCTCTTTACGCCTTCCAGGATCCTTTTGTCCCTTGAAGTCACCCTTTTCATCCTGGCCGGGTTCTACGCGGGGCTTAAAATCCAGGATCGGGTGAACCAGAGGACATTCAATCGGGGTCTTCTCGCCTTGCTGTTCGTCATCGGCGTGACTCTGGTCGTACGCTCGCTGATCTAGATATCACCCCACACGGCCCGCGCAGTTCTTACCACCAATTCGAGCTTCCGCCGCTGCTCCTCGGCGGTGAGATTGTTGCCGACGATGGATGAGGAAAAACCGCACTGCGGGCTTATCCCAAGCCTTTCGCGCGGGAAGTAGCGGCTCGCTTCGTCGATCCTCCGCTTCAGCTCATCGATGCCCTCAAGCTTGGGTGTCTTCGTCGTGATGAGACCTAAGACCGCAAATTTGTCCTCGGGGATATCTCTAAGCGGCTCAAACGTGCCGGAGCGGTAATCGTCGTATTCCAAGAGAAGCCGCTGCGCCTTGATCGAGCGAAAAAGATGTCGGCCGATAAACTCATAACCGCCTTCGGCGAGCCACCGGCTCCCCTGATTGCCGCGTCAGACGTGAAATCCGAAGGTGACGTCGGGGAAGCCTTCCATGACCGCGTTTTCAAACTCGATTCCCGTGCTCAGCCACTTTTTGAGGCTCCAACCCTGCCGCTCGTAAAACCCTCGGGATTTCGGGTCGAGCAACAAGCCGTAATGGGGTGCGTCGAATTGAATATAGGCCGCGCCCAAGCGGACGAGCTCTCTTACCTCGTCACGCAGGATCTGGACGATGTCAGCAAAAAAGGCATCCAGTGTCGGATAGATTTCCCGTGAACGTTCAGACCAAAAGTTGGCCCAGAGGCCGGGGCTTGGAAGCGTAATTTTAGGAGTCCGTGTGGTCTTCGCTTTCAGGTAAGCGAACTCATCGGCCGAGAGAAAGCGGCGGCGCTTGAGCTTCTCCACGAGTCCGAGGCGAGCCGGCCGCGCTTTTTTGTGTGCTCCCTGCTCGTCGTACCACTCGCCCCAGAGAAATGCGTCGAGCGTAAACTCGCCGAAGCCGCTGACTGCAGCGGTCATCTGGCGCTGAAAAGATTGGCGACGCATCTCGCCGTCGGTCAGCACTTCCAGGCCGACTTCTTCCTGCAGCGCGATGGCATCATCCACGGCACGGTCTTCGACTTCTTGGAATTGATTGGCGCTGATAGTTCCCGCGGCAAGTTTCCTCTGGGCTTGAAGTAACTCAGGAGGTCGCAGAAGGCTGCCGACAACGTCGGCGTGGACGGTGATCATACTGACGTGTGCGTCTGGTCAAAGTCAGTAATAGGTTCTTTACGATGATGGCAGATCACCGAGATATTTAATAGGCAAACCTGATTTTTCGAGATGCGTTACTAATCGGTCGTCAGCGGTCACAAGCGGTAGGCCCAAGCGCTCCGCTAACAGGCTGCGGAAAAACTCTCCGTTCACCCTTCGACGGGCTCAGGGTGAACGGACGATGCCTTGAAATCATTGAGTATTTTCCGTTCATGCTGAGCTTGTCGAAGCATGAAAATCAGTTTTTCCGCAAGCTCCTAACGCAACGTAGCAGGCGTCATAGACCGTGATGCTATAACGGTTGGCAAGTTCAAAGGCTTCGACGACTAGCTCGGATGTGGGCATGACCTGAAAAGCCAACTCAGTGAGATCAGCAATGTTCTCGCGGGCAAGGTCAGGCTCGTAACCGTGGAAGCGGACGTATTTCCACAAAACATTGCTACACTCGGGAAAGATCAGATCCGGAGCGTAGAACTCATCCGGCTCCGGCTTCGCTATTCCCTCGAGCAATTTCCGTGCAGCCTCCGAAAGCTCTTCGTCCACAAAAAGCTTGACCACTACACTAGCATCTACCACGTAGCGGTCGCTCATCTCCCGCGGTCCTGGCGTAGAAGCTCGGTGCTCGTGGGAGCGCCTTTTGCGCGGGGGTTGTAGCGGTGGCGAGATGCGATCGCGGCTAAAACCTCACTTTGAGGACGGAGGGATTGCCTCAAGGCCCTTTCCAAAAGGTTGACCACCTCCGCGCTGAGGGATCGTCCCTCGGCCCTAGCCCGCTCGCAAAGTTCTTTATGAAGCGTTTCAGGAATGTTGCGAACATGTAATGTCGCCATACTAACCCCTTTCTTTTTCAAGACAAAAGAGATCTTAATGGCTCTGGTTGCGCTTTGCAACCAGAGCCGCTTCGTCGGTCAATCCCACACCGAACTCAGGTTCCCTAGATTGC
>JACPFH010000273.1 GCA_016183075.1 Deltaproteobacteria bacterium
AGATTAAGGTTGACCATAGCCTCAGCCAAGAATCGATTCCGGTAAAGTTCCGGTGGCCCATCCCTTTGGATAACCTCTTCCACGCTTCCCGGCAAAAAGTCCCCGACGTTTGTGAAGAGTAACGATTCCGGTTCCTCCACCACATTGATGCGGCCTCCGAGCGTGTAATCCTGGTGGGCGATGCAATTATGCAATGTTTCACGAATGACCCAGGGATCGTACTGATCAATCTCCGTAGGAAAGAGGCTGGCGTTGGGTAGATAGCGGTAGGTCAGATTTCGGATTTTGGCAAAAACCTGATCGACCGCCAAAAGCAGCGGTGGCCCAAAATGCTGATAATCCTTCTCAGCGCCACCTGCATCTTTCAGTACCCAGGTGATACGCGCAATAGCTGGGGACAGAAAATGCTCGGCCTCGTTCTTTCCCAGAAGAATGATGGCTGCACGTGTGATCTTACCGTTAATGCAAACTTTCGACTTGTTCAGAAACGTTAGATCGTCCCATTGGTCCACTTCTAACGCTAACGGGGGATATTTCTTCTTGTACTCCTGTCGGGCAAAGGCTAGTGCTTGGGTATCGAGATCGCTCAACGTAGCTCCGTCACACGGTTGAGCGGACCAGTCTTCATGTGTAACCTGTCGGCGAATCTGCTCGATTTCTTGTAGGTTCAGCGGACCGAGACTTTCGCCATCTCTTCCGTAGAAATGGCCCTTCCACGAGGTCGGCATGCCCCGCAAGGCTGGCCGAATCTGAAACATCACAACTCGTCCCTGCGGCATCGCGAGTTCGTGGATATCATCGAAGCTGATCCGGTTGTTCGTCAACTGAGTGATTTCTTGCTTCAGTTTATCGAGAGAGGACCGATGGGGGCGAAACTGAGACCCGCAGACCTGTCGAGGCCGTTTATTCGTCACACCGAAGACAAGCCAACCCGCTGGTTGTCCCTTCAAATTAGCCTCATTGCTGAGAGCCGAAAAGTACTTGCCCAGGTCGTCGTCCGTCTCACTAGGCAGAATGATGAGTTCTTGAAGTTTCCGCTCGATTTCATCTGGTTTCACTTCTAAACCTCGTCGGCCTGTCATTAGCACATAGGAGGATTCAATTGAAGTAGCGTCCGGGACCTGCGAAGAGATGTTAACGTCAGCTTGACTTGCCGCTGCTTCGCTATGATAGGAGTGAGTTGAGAAATTGGGAGAGCATTGAGCATGCCAGACTTGATCAAGATCAACGCCGGGTTCGCCACCATCGGCCAGGGCGCGGGGCCGATGATGGTGACGTGGAAGGCCGGGTTGTTTCAGAAACATGGACTGGCTATCGACCGGCCGCGCATCATGGGCGGCGCGAAGGGCGTCGTTCGCGGCTTGATGTCGGGGGAGATTCAATTCGGCAACATGGCGGCGCCGGCGCCTTTGCGCGCAAACTTGCAGGGCGAAGCGGACATCGTCTTTCTCACCGGCGGGATCAACCAGCAGTTCATCATGGGGAGACCGGGCATCAATGGTCGCGAGGAACTGGCGGGGAAAAAAATCGGGTTTGTCGGCGACGGGGGGCTCAATGACGCGTTGGTGAAATTCATCATCGAGAAGTTGGCGGCGGCAGGAATCGAAGGCTTGCGCGAGGAACCGATTGCGGGCAGCAGCGATGTCGAAGCGCTGCTCAGCGGTAAATGCGATGCCGTCGTCATCACGCCGCCGGAATCGATCGACGCCCAGAGAAAAGCTTGCAAGGTCCTCGTGGACTTCGCCGAATACGGCTTGAACTATGCGCTTGGCGGCATCGCCGCGCGCCGCGACTACGTCGCGCAGAACCTTGAGATTACGAGAAAGTTCGTCAAAGCTTACGTCGAAGGCATGCACCGCTATCGCACCGACCGCGAGTTCACGGTAAACGTACAGGCCGAGTATAGCGGCATCGCGGATCGAACCGTTGCCGAGGAAACTTACGACCTGACTAAGCCGGGGATGCCGCAGGCACCTTACCCCGTGGTCCCGGCTCTGCAAACGCTGCTCGATTTTATGTCCAAGGATCTTGCCGATGCGAAAGACGCCGACGCGCGGCGATTTGTCGACGATCGGTTCATCCGCGAGCTTGATGAAAGCGGCTTTATCGCCGCGCTGTCCGACCGCAATCAATAGAGAAGCATGACACCCTCAACGATCACTCATGCGCAAACCTGGCTGGCCTTCGCGCTGCCGTTGCTTCTCGCCAGCTTCTTTTCACCCGCCCTGGCCGCCACAACGGACGCGGTAATCGAGGCGGCGAAGCGTGAAGGCGAGGTCGTCTATTACGCGTCGATGAATCTGAGCGAAGCGAATGCGCTGATCGGTGAATT
>JACPFH010000281.1 GCA_016183075.1 Deltaproteobacteria bacterium
GCCGGCCTCTCCCCCCAATCCTCCGTAGCTTCCACCGCTGCCCAGGTCGCTGCCCGGCTGAAAGCCCACCGTCATCCCACGGTTGCCAAACGGATTGCCCGGCTGTCTCCCGCCCAGAAAACCCCGGCCCGTTACGTCAATTTTGCTTGTGGCATCAATCCGGAGCGTCCCGCTAACTTTGATATCCAGCTTATTGACCTTCGTTGCCGTAGTGGGGCTGTGGGTGAGGACGGCGCCGTTGGCAAGGATAAGATTGGCGAAGGTGTGGGAGCCATTTACGGTTAGGGTCTTTGCATTGACTTGAAGGGTCCTGCCCTCAAACTGGAAGTTGTTCTCACCAATTAGGGTGTCGGTGTTAATTGCCACAACAGTGCCAGCTACCGCCTCTTCGGTGGTAGAAGTAGAGGAGACAAGGCGGTTGGCGAGGTCGTATTGGTTGAAGACGCCGATCACTGGATTGACTACCGCAATGAGATTCCCCACCGAGTCGTAGCTAAAGTTTGTCGCCTGCAGCCCAACTTCCGAGGAGATTGGCGGGCGGGTCTTGCTCATCAGTCGATTCAGGGCATCATAGTTGAAAGTAATGCTCTGGCCGTTTCGGTTGGTGGTCGAAGTTAGGTTGCCGTTGGCGTCGTAAGTGAAATTCTCAGTCAGGTTCAGCGGGTTGGTGGCGGAAACAAGACGATCTAAAGGATCGTAGGTGAAGTTTGTCGTCTGAAGTTTGGCATCAATGACCTGAGTAAGATTCCCTTTGGCGTCGTAGCTATAACTGGTGATTTTGAGATCGGGATCGCGGACGGAGACGAGCCGGTTGAAAGCGTCATACGTAAACTCGGTTACCCTCTTCTCAGCATCCATGGACCTAGCCACATTGCCCGCGCTGTCATAGGCCAAGGTCGTGACGTTCCCCAACGGATCGGTGGTGGTGAGAAGGTTCCCTTTGGGATCGTAGGTAAAGCTCGTCGTGTTCTGCTCGGGCTTACCCACAGCCAAGGTTACTGAGGTGAGGAGCCCTCTTGCGTCATAGGTCATTTGGGTCCGGCTGCCCAGAGCGTCGATGATCTCTATAGGATTTCCTTTGAGGTCGTAGTTGATCGTGGTCGTGTTGCCTTTGGGATCACGGATAGAGGTAACCTGGTTGAAGTTAGGCTCGTAGGTGAAGGTGGTCTTGGCGCCCACCGGGTCGGTGGAGGTAAGGAGGTTCCCTCTTACATCATAGGTCATCGCAAGCACAGCGCCGTTGGGCCGGGTGATCTTTGTGGGATTGCCGTTGGCATCCCGTTCGATAAGGGTCGTATTGCCGAGGGCATCGGTCTGAGCAATAATCTGCCCGAGAGCATCGAGCGTAAAAGCCGTACCATTACCTTTTCCGTCAGTAAGAGAGGCGACTGCATTCTGGCTCTGGACTACCGGGGCCGGATTGGTAGGCGTACCTTGTCCTCCCGAGACATCGGCCAGCCCCTGCAGTTTGCTTGATGAGAGAGCGCGCGTCTCGCCAGTGGCGCGTGTGGACTGGGCGAATCTTCCGGCGAAGTCATAAGTGTAAGTTGTACCGTTTCCTCGCTCGTCGGTAGCCTGGGTGGCATGGCCCTTGTCATCGTAGGCATAGCTGACAAAGCTGCCACCTGGGTTTGTGATGCGGATGAGATTGCCAGAGGAGTCGCGCTGAAACAGAGTCTCTCTTGCTGCCGGGTCGGTGATCTTCTGGAGTTTATCGCCGCTGTAGGCAAACGTGGTTACGAGGCCCACGGGATCGGTGATGGTAAGGAGCCGGCCATTGCCGTCATAGCTGTAATTCGTTGTGTTGCCGTTCCTGTCGATTACGGAGGTCTGTAACCCCTGGGCGTTGAAATTGATCTTTGTGCCGTCTTTGAGCGCGCGGGTGTGGGTGGCGTCGGGGTTTTTGCTCAACGTCGAGAAGTCTCCCGGAGGAGAGACGAAATTATCCGGCCCGCCAGAGAAGTGAAGCGCTATGCCGCTACCCGTCGTCAGAAGCGCGGAGCCATCGCCTTGGACGTGCAGCTGCTGGAGGTCGCTGATGGCCCAGCCGGAGCCTAGAGGGCTATTCTTTCGATTCAGCACAATGACATTGCCGTTGGTGATCCCCCCAATGGAAGAGTTTTGGTAGTTGCTGAAGATGGTGGCTTCGTAAGGATAACGCCCGGTGGGAAGATTAGAGGCGTCAAACTGAACCGAGATGCGAGAGGTGGAGTCCCGATCCTCGGGCAAACTCCTCGTATCCGTGAAGACCTCTCCTCCCTGCTGCACCCCGCCGACCTTTAATCTCGTCGAGAAACTGTTGGGTACCGCAGCTCGCACGCTTAAAGTAGTATTGAGCGAGATAATCGGTCTCGGATCGGCAGTGACAGAACTGTAGGTGAGAGAGAGGCTCCGGCTCTGCCCCAAAGAGCGGTAAGGAGGCAGGCTGTGACTTAAGAAGAGGCTCCCCTCTTCCAAATTGACCTCAGAGCTGGTCGGACAGTTTCCGCTCGCACAGTGCCGGCTCCCTGTAGAGGCGTCCGCTGGGGCAGAGCTGGTTGGCAATGGGAAATGCCAGGCGCTGGCCGTCACCCCACCTTCAACGGTTATGATCTCCCTTCCGTCGCTGCTCACCACCATCTTGCCGACGATGCTGAAGGTCCCGGTGTCAGGGCTTAAGGACCAGAGATTAAGCTCGCTCCCCGGAGACATGCCGTCGGCGTTGGGGAAGGTGAGCCGGGCAGGCGGATTGAATCTTACTCCAGCAGGCTGAATCGTGATCGCCATCCCCNCCCCGGTCTTAATTCCTCTGGCCTTGATTCAGGACGGCCGTAGTCAGGCACGGGGTTGATGGAGAGCTTGCCGGTATAAGCTGTGCCGTCTGAGTTCTTGGCGGTGCCTCCTGGGATCGCCAACTCCACTCCAGGGACACTTGGGTTACTGACGACAGTGGTAAAGACCGGGCTTACCTGGACCTCTGCCTGCACATCCACATCCGGCAGGGTGATCTCGCTCGGAAGATTGTTAAGTACCCCCTCGATCAAATCCACAGGCACAGCCAGGATGGCGAAGACACCAAGATTGGCCTCTCTGCCATTGACGATCAGCTCCTGACGGCCTGAGGGAACGCCGGTTAGGGTAAAAAAGCCGTCAACGCCAGAGAAGGCGGTATGACCTGTGGCTTTCAGCGTGACTTTTACGTTGCCCAGAGGGGTGTCGTTTAGGTTTTCCACCTTTCCTCTCACGCCAGTTGTACCTCCCACCGGGGGTTGAGGAACCATGATGGTGATCGTCTCGGAGGCAGACTGACTACCGCTTACGGCGCTGAAGGTGAGCTGAAAACTCCCCACTTGGGTGGTGTCGGGGGTGAAGCGGAATTCCCCGGTCACGGCATTGAATGTAGCGTGGTTGAGAAGAGGAAGCGGCGAGACAAAGAGGCTCGGAGTCCCACTTGTGCTACTGGCGCTGACAGTAAATATCAGCGTCTCTCCTAGATTGACGGTCTTGTTCCCAATGGGGTTAAGGACAAGAGCTTGGTTGATGGTGGCGGTTGTTTGGGAGGTCCCAAAGGCACCAAAGGAATCGGTAATTGTCAGGGTGACAGGGAAAGTCCCAGTGGTTACGTAAGCATGAGTGGGGTTTGCCCCAATGGCCGTACTTCCGTCGCCAAAATTCCAGCTAAAGCTGATCGGATCTCCGTCCGGATCGGTACCAGTGCCGGTAAACTGAATAGGCACTCCTACAGTGCCGGAGTACGGGCCTCCCGCGTTCGCTGTCGGCGGATTATTGAGTCGGGCCGTGACTAGGACTGTGTCAGGGGCGCTGTCGAGCTGACTATCGTTGACCACAAGTTGGATGAGATAATCGCCAGGCACAGAAGGAGTGAACTGAGGCGCGGCGGATGTCGGGTTACTCACCGTGGCTGAACTGCCGGGGGGCTGGGAGACAATGCTCCATTGGAAGGTTAACGTTGCCCCTTCGGGATCGCTACTCTGGCTGCCGTTTAAGGTGACCAGAGTCCCTGTAAAGACGCTCTGATCCGGACCGGCGTTGGCGATAGGAGGTTCATTGGGAATCTCAAGGGCGCCGATATCGAAGGCGACGACCCGGTCGGCGTTGCCGTCTGATGGGCGGATCGCCTCGGTCAAAAAGTCAGACTCGAAGATAGAATTGAACAGAGCAGGTAGCCCCAAGGTGCGGGGGTCCATCCCGCGGTCGATGGCGGGAGAAGATGAGGCCAGGGTGAAATTGTCGTCAGCGGTGTTGGGAAGACCGTCTGGTCCGTTCACGTTGGCATATACGTTGCCTGGCATCTCGCAGCCTGGGCTGGCGCTGACACCTGCTCCCTCTGTCCCTTGCGGCGTGAGATTGCCGGAGTCGGTAGCGTCGAGCGCCGGACCGTCGATCTCGCCCAGACGGTTACCGCAAATGAGATTATTTAAAAGGTGAATCCCCTGTGGCTCTGGGCTGGTGGAGCCTTCCCGGTTTATCCCAAATCTCCCTCCGGTCGAGCCCGCGGCTGTGCCGTTCTGGGTGATTGAGTTGTTGACCAAAAAAACATCGTGGCTCCGGGCTACCCTCAAACCGCTCCACTGATTTGCATGGATGGTGTTCTCTACGATGTAATGCGGCCCGCCGTCGGCATCAATAAACGTGATGCCGTTTCTGCCGTTGTTGTAGATCAGGTTATTTACGATGAGGGTATCGGGGTTTCCTCTGGCGATGGTGATGCAGCCGTTACATTCGCTTGAGCCGTTACCAAAGATACGGTTTCTCTCGATGTGGATCGCCTGGTTCTGGTTGTTTCCTCCCAGTAGAGAAAGCGCCTGTCCGCCGGTGCCGCTGATCGTGAGACCGCGAATGGTGATGAATTTGGACTGCTGGAGCTGGAAGGCGTAGCCGTTGGTGCAGACTGAGCTTGTGCCGCTGATAAGCACGCTTCCCGGAGGAGCCAGCGGGTCGGCCTCAATAGTGATACGGTCGGATTCGGTAGAAGTGGCGGTATTGTTTTTTCCCGAGATCGAGACCTTCTCAGGGTAAGTTCCGGCCTGGATCTGGATGGTGTCTCCGGGCAAAGCGGCGTTTACTGCCGCCTGAATGGTGCTGTAGCAAGGCGACTTGCCGCCGCAGGTGGGATCCGTATTGTTAACGTAACGAGTCGGCCCCTGCTGCTGGGAAGAGGGACGGGGAAGGAAAAGGAAGACGAGGAAGGTTACGACAGACAGAGCAAGGAGATAAGGAGCGCCTTTTCGTACGTGCTTCAGATGGTCCCCCTCAGGGATTCCCTGATGCAAGACAATGCCGCTCGAATCCCCCTAAAAAGCGGGCGCAATACTACTCTCGAATCTTGATGTCAACAGCAGCCGGGTTCGATCTTCTATTTTTCCCTAAATTCAAACCTCACCCTAGCCTCGCCCTCTTCCAGCACCACAATCTCACGACTCTTAAGACCAGCCTCCTCGTGCCACCCCTTTAGGGTGTAACGGCCCGGCGGAACATCAGCGATGGTGAACGATCCGCTTTCATCGGTCACAGCAAAAAAGGGATGACCAAAGACGTGGATATACCCCCGCATCCATCCGTGAGTATCACAGTTAACCTGAAGAAGCGCCGGCCCTTTGATCTTCTGCGTGATGTCTATGGTGCTGCCGCGAAACGGGAGCGAGAGATTAAAAACCGTGCGCTTCTCAGCATAGGAATGGACGATGTGCAGCTTGGGATCGCTGTTCTTTACGACCAACCTCTCACCCCAT
>JACPFH010000282.1 GCA_016183075.1 Deltaproteobacteria bacterium
CTACGATCTCTACCTGTCCGCCGTCGAAGTAATACTTGCGCCGTTGACCCTCGAAATCATCGCTTATGACCGGCCTCACGTCTCTCTCTTCCGGAATATCGCCGCTCTCCTCGCCGACCTCTTTGTAAGTCTGCGACGTAGTTTCACCTTCCCTGTCGATCTCTTCTTCGGATATCAACGCCGGCTCGCCGTCGAATTCCGGGTCCGCAAAAAGTCTGGTCGCGCTCCCGGTGTAATCCAGGATGTTGAAGAAAAACTTACCGTAGTCATCGCGGACGCGGGTTCCGCGGCCGATAATCTGTTTAAATTCCACCATCGAGTTGACGACCCGAGCAAGCACAACGTTCTTACAGGTAGGGACATCGACGCCGGTGGTAAGGAGCTGTGAAGTGGTGACGATCGCCGGCGTTAGAGTCTCCAGCTCCTGAAATTTGCTGAGATGCCCGCGCCCTATGTCCCCTTCCTCGGAAGTGATCCGGCAGACATAATCCGGGTAACGCTGTGCTAGGTCGCTGTTGAGGTTGTTGAGGGCGCGCCTCATCTCGTCGGCGTGCTCTTGATCGACGCAGAAGACGATGGTCTTAGCAAAGCGGTCGGTTCTCTTAAGGTGTCCAGTCAGGTGCTTGGCAATGGCCTCAGTCCGGGCGCGGAGCGCCACTTCCCGCTCGAAGTCGGGGGTGCGGTATTCTGAGTCGGGGATCTTCCGCCCATAGCGGTCGAGATCTCCCTCAGACGGCCGCCACCCAGTGGCATCCCACTGGGTGATCACCCGGTGGACTTTGTAAGGCGCAAGAAATCCATCTTCGATCCCCTGCCGCAAACTGTAGATGTAGAGGGGATTGCCAAAGTAACGATACGTGTTCCGATTGTCTTTGCGTAGCGGCGTCGCCGTCATGCCAAGCTGGTACGCGGGTTTGAAGAATTGAAGAATCTCACGCCAATTGCTCTCGTCTCGGGCGCTGCCACGGTGACACTCATCCACAATGACGAGGTCGAAAAAATCAGGGCCGAACTCCTTATAGAGACCAGGACGCCTCTCATCCTTGGCGATAGCTTGATAAATGGCGAAGTACATTTCGCGCCCTTTGTTGACCTCGCCGTTTTCAATTTTCCAGCGCGCATCACTAAACGGGGCGAAGATTTTGTCTTTGGGATCATCGATCAAAATGTTGCGGTCCGCCAGGTAGAGAATCTTTGGCCGGCGATATTCACCTGTGCGGTTCCAGCGCATGCTCCACAGCTTCCAGCAGATCTGAAAGGCGACTACTGTTTTCCCGGTGCCAGTAGCCATTGTGAGAAGGATTCGCTTATCCCCCTTGAGGATCGCTTGGACAGCCCTGTTGATCGCGATTTCCTGATAGTAGCGATGACCCTTGCCGATCGATGTGTCTGCTGGCGTTAGCGCGCGACCAGCGATTTGGTCATCGTCAAGTCCCGCTGCGCGGCGGAGCCGTTTCCATAGCTGCTCGGGGGATGGAAAAGTATCGACCTCCCGCTCTTTGCCGGTGGCGAAGTCGAACTCAACCATCCCGTGGCCGTTTGTAGAGTAGGCAAAGCTGAGTCCCAGCATCTGGGCATAGTCTTTGGCCTGTTGAAGCCCATCGCCTGGCAGTTTATAGGCGGCCTTGGCTTCGACGACAGCAATCGTGAGGTCACGAGTGTAGCGCAATAGATAATCGGCCCGTTTTGGGTATCGCCTGCGCGCCTTTTCTCCGACAGGCACGATTCTCCCGTCAGTGAAGCTCTTCTGCTCACTGATCTGGTCATCGTTCCACCCCGCAGCATAAAGCTTGGGGAAAACGTACTTTCGGCAGGTGTCAGCTTCGGTAATCATATAAGTAGTATAGGGATGCGCGCTCGAAGGCGCAGAAACCGGCCAATTTTACTATGAAACCGGGAGATGGCAATACAAAAAAATCAGGAGTTCTTTTCTCGCTTGACATCCGGCGGGAAAGCGGACCATTATCGGCTCCAGAGGAGGGGACTCGGATGCAAACCAAATCTATCGGCGTTGTCTCTTGGCTCGTCGCTTTCCTCGCCCTGTCTGTTGCCGCCTCGTCGGGGCTTGCCGGGATGCTTTTGGCCGTGGAGGAGATCAACGCCAAGGGAGGGGTGGAGGTCGGCGGCGCTCGCAGGCCCTTAAAGCTTGAAGTGCTCGATACCCGAGATCTCGAGCCCGGCGTGCCGCTCTCGGAAGCCCTGCTCGTCGTGGAGAAGCTTGTCCTTGAGAGAAAGGCCGATGTGCTGATGGGAGGCCCGGTTCGCTCCGAGGCGGCGATGGCCGCGATGGACCTGATCGCGAAGTACCGAAAAGTATCCATTCTTACCACCGGCGCCTTGACGCCTGCCTACCACAGAAGGGTCGCCGAGAACTACGCCAAGTACAAATATCTCTTCAGAATCACGAGCGAGGCCGGACAGCTCGCGAAGGAAGCGATCGACCTTTTTGAAAGTATACGGCAAGCGAACGGGTTTGACCGCATCTTCATCATGGTTCAGGACGTCGCCCATGCTCGCGCCATTGCCGGGCTCGTCGGCAAGGGCCTCGAGCAAAAGGGCTGGACCGTCCTCGGCAGCGAGGTCTACCCGACAGGCGCGCTGGATTATTCCACGGGCCTGCTCAAGGCTCGCGATCAAAAAGCGCAGATCCTCTTTGTCTGGATGGACCACCCGGAGACGGCGATCCTCGTCAAGCAATGGTCCGACTTGAAGATCCCGGTTTTGCCGGTCGCGGGAATCTCGAGCGCGGTGGAGCAGCCCGGCGCCTGGGCGTCGACGGGCGGCGCGGTCGCATACTGGCTTGCGTGCCCGGCCAACGCGGGCAACGCTCCCTCCAACGCGACGCCGCTCACGATGAAGTTCTACAAAGCCTACACCGACCGTTGGCTCGTGGAGCCGGAAGGGTACGGGACTTCGAGCAGCTATACGGGAGTTTACGTTCTGGCGGACGCGATCAAGCGCGCCGGTTCCGTCGACGCGGATCGCCTGGTTGCGGCCCTGGAAAAAACGGACACGACGGGCGTCTACGGCAGGGTCCGGTTCGATCCGAAGAGCCACCAGGTCATACCCAGTTATGATCCGAAGGAGGGCGCCGTCAGCACCTGGTTCCAATGGCAGGATCGCAAGCGGGTCGTCGTCTTTCCAAAGGCCATCGCCACGGGCAAGATCCAGATACCCCCCGGGCTGACGCCCTCTAAGGGTAAAGACTGAACCCCTTCATGCTCCGGTCCATATTGATCTATGGGCTGATCAACAGCATCATCCTGGCGCTTACGGCCATCGGCTTCTCGCTCACTTACGGCATCAGCCGCGTGGCCAACTTCGCCCACGGCGCCCTGTACGTGCTGGCGGGTTTCGCCGCGTGGGTGCTCTTTTACCGCCTGGGCCTCAATTACTATCTCGCCTTGTTTCTCGCCGTCGTGATGGTCGCGCTGATCGGCGCGGCGCTCTACCGCTTCGCGTTGATCCGCGTGCGCGGCATGCCGATCTCGGAGATCATCGTGACCTTCGCCCTCGGCACGGCGCTGCTCGAGTTGCTTCGCTTCTTCGGCTTGTTCGGCTCTAACTACGGTCTACCGCCGCTGCGGCGGGCAACGCTGCAGCTTTCGGGGGTACCGGTCGATTTTCAGCGGGTTGCGGTGGTCGTGATCGGCGTCGTCCTGATCGCAGCGTTGTGGCTCTTTACTCATTACACGAAAGTTGGTCTCGCATTCCGGGCGATCGCTCAGGACGAGCAGGCGGCCATGATGGTGGGAATCGACCCCGACCGGATGGCCACGTTGAGCTTGGGTTTGGGTTCGGCGCTGGCGGCGATCGCCGCGGTGGTGCTCCTGCCGCTCGGCTACATTGCCGCGGAGTCGGGAACGAACATCCTCGTGTATGCCATTGCGGTGTGCATTTTGGGAGGCCTCGAAAGCCCGGCCGGGGTCATCGTGGCGAGTCTGCTCATCGGTTACGCGCAGATTCTTAGCGTCGCCTATTTCGGCCCGCACTATCAAATGATCGTGGCCCTTCTGGCCATTCTGGTGACGCTCGTCTTCAGGCCGTCCGGCCTCTTTGGCCGGCAAAAGGAGCTGGAAGAAAGGGTTTGAACTCATGGCGAAGCGCAGGGAGAGAATCGACCGGCCGATCAAGGTGCTCAGCGAAGACATCTATGCGCTCGAATCGGTCTCCCGCATGATCTACGTCGCCGCGCCCAGCGTGTTTCCGATCCTTTTTCTCCTCCTCCTGCCGCTTTTTACCCCCAGTCTCTACATGCAAAGGGTTCTCATCCTGACCGCCGTCTACGCGCTTCTGGCGTTGAGCTGGGATTTTATCGCCGTGGCCACCGGATTGGTCTCCCTCGGCCAGGCGCTATTCTTCGGTGTCGGCGCCTATTCGGCGGCGATTCTGAATCTGCACTTCGGTCTGCCGCCGATGGTGACGCTGGTGGTCAGCACGCTCGGCGGCGCCGCGATCGCGACCGCCCTGGTGGCTCCGTGCCTGCCGCTTCGGGGGATTTATTTCGCCATGACGACGCTCGTCTATCCGCTCCTGCTCGCCCGGGCCATCGAGGCCACCGCTGTCCTGGGCGGGACCGACGGTCTGGTGGGCATCGCTTCGTTTCCCAACGTTTGGGTGGAAAGGTATCTCGTGCTCGTTTTCGTTCTCGGCGCGACTTTCGCCTTGAGGAGGCTCTTGCGCACGGACTTCGGTCTCGTGATGCGCTCGATCAGCGATAACGATCAGGCGGTGAGGGCCTCGGCGATCAACATCACGGTCTACAAGCTCATCGCGGTGTATCTGGCTTCCGCGCTCGGTTGCTTCGCCGGCGCCTATTTTACCCACTTATATATGTTCGTCGGCCTTTCGGCGTTCTCGCTCGATCTTTCCATTCTTCCCATTGCCTGCGCGGTGATCGGCGGCATGGGGACCCTGGTCGGGCCCGTGCTCGGGGCCTTCATTCTCGTGCCCCTGGCGGAGATGGTGCGGGACCTCGGAACCTTGCGGATCGTCTTCTACAGCCTGCTTCTCGTCGCGCTCGTGCTGTTCAAGCCCGAGGGTTTGATGAACTTTCTCCATCGTAAATACCAACAGATCGAGCGCTGGGTCCAGGTATAAGTTTGAACGGTTCGAATAGTTCAAGTCGTTCAAATCGTTCAAAATGGTCAAAACAGGGCAAGGGTGTTTGAGGTGACCACGGATTTTCTCGTTGTGGATGAGCTGTCGAAGAGCTTTGGCGGCGTGAAGGCGCTGGATCGACTTGGCTTTCCGGTCGTTCAAGGCGAGGTTCTGGGGATCATCGGCCTTAACGGCTCGGGGAAGACCACATTGGTGAATGTCATTACGGGCTTTATCCGTCCGGATTCGGGTCACGTTCGGTTCAGGGGAAAAGAGATCACCGGGCTTCCGCCCGAAAAAATTTCCGGCCTGGGCATTGCTCGCACTTTTCAGACGGTCCGGCCGTTTCATCACCTGCCGGCGTTTAAAAACCTTATCGTGCCGCTGTATTCTTCGCGGATCCGGTCGGCCGCGGGGGGCGGGCGCTGGGGCGACCGCGACGCCGTCGCTCTCGATCTTCTCGAAGAGGTTGGATTCGAGCGGGACTCTGCGGTTCCTTACAAGCCGGCTGCGGCTCTGCCTCACGGCTATCTGAGGCGGCTGGAGCTGGCCCGCTGCCTGGCGCTGCGGCCCGAGGTCATCATCACCGACGAGCTCTTCTCCGGGCTCAGCAGCTCCGAGGTCGGTAGCCTCATGCCTCTGATGGAGAGGCTCCGCGAGCGGGGAATCACGCTCATGATGGTTGAACATCGCCTGCGCGAGCTTTTCCAGCTCGCCGGCCGGGTCATCGTGATGGAGCAGGGAAGGAAGATAGCCGAAGGCCCGCCGCAGGCAATCGTGGCGGACAAAGCGGTGCGCGAGACCTACCTGGGAGCGGAGCTGTGACATGCTCGAGGTCAGGGACCTCATGGTTTTCTACGAGAATGGCCTGGCCATCAACGGCGTGAGCCTGGCCGTCGAGCGGGGCGAGCTCGTCGGGGTGTTGGGTTCGAACGGCGCGGGGAAATCGACCCTCATGTACACGATCTCCGGAATCATCCTCGACCGCAAACTGAAGGAGGAGCGACGCGGCGGGGAAAGGATTACGGTCTTTGGCGAGATCGTGCATCGCGGCGAGGAGATCACCGGTCTCAAGGCCAGCATGCGCGTCAGGAGAGGGATCGTTCTTTGTCCGGAGCGCCGGCGGGTTTTTCCCGAGAGCAGCGTGCTGGAGAATCTAAAAATCGGCGCCTACCTGCGAGACCGGTCGGAACAACGCGAGATGCTCGAGTATACCTGGAGGCTGTTCCCGAACCTTCATCGACTCCGGAGCCGGGCCGCCGGGTTTTTGAGCGGCGGCGAGCAGCAAATGCTCGCCATCGGCCGGGCGTTGATGGCCAAACCCGAATTGCTGCTCTTGGACGAGCCTTTGCTCGGGCTGGCCCCTGCCGTCCAGCTTAAGGTCATCGAGGCGATCCGCAACATCCGGGAGCTTGGGATCACGGTTCTGGTAGCGGATCAGTATGCGCGTCCTCTGCTCCCGATCATCGACCGCGGTTATGTCCTCGAGAGCGGCTCGATTACTTTGACGGGATCGGGAGCGGAGCTCAGAGAGAATCCCGACGTGCGGGCCGCCTACTTTGGAGTTTAAGGATGGAGCTGGCAGCGCGGGTTACGCAACGGTTGGAGAGAGAGCAAACTATCCTCACGACTTTCGAGGAGAGCTGCGCGAGGTATCCCGATCGGACGGCGCTGATCTTTTTGGGCACGGGGTTCAGCTATCGCGCACTGCGCGATCTGATCCGCCGCTTTGCTGCTGCCTTCCATGACCTGGGTGTCAAGCCCGGCGACAGAGTGCTCATCTACCTTCCCAATTCTCCGCAGTGGCTGGTTGCGTACCTGGGGCTGCAAAAGCTGGGGGCCGTGCCGGTTCCGGTCTCGCCCATCTATACACCCTACGAACTGGTTTATCTGATCAATCACTCCCGATCGAAATTGGTTCTTTGCGCGGACACGAATTTTGGCTACGTGAAGGAGGTGCTTCCCAAGACGCGGGTTGAGGGGGTCGTCGTAACCCGGCTGGCCGATTTGCGGCCGCTGTGGAAGAGAGCGTTCGGCAAAATTTTCGACAAATTGACCGAGGGTTCCGTCAGTCGCGACGGGCGGGTCTATTTTTTTACCGAGCTTTTGCGCAAGAGTTCGCCCGAGCCGCCCGCGATAGGACTCGATCCTGCATCTTCCTTGGCCCACATCCTCTATACCGGCGGGACCACGGGATTTCCCAAAGGCGTGCCGCACACCCATCTTGAGCTCCTGAGCGGGATCGCCGGCATACGGGAGGTCTATCGGGGTTTTATCGGCGAGAGCCGGGAAACTCTCATTATGCCCCTGCCGTTGTTTCATATGTTTTCCCAGGACATGGTTTTTGCTTTAGGGTTCCATCTCGGCAATACGGTGGTCGTCAACCCCAAGCCTAATACGGATGCGGTCCTGGGGGCGATTCAACGTTACGGGGGGACGCTCCTTGCCGGCGTGCCGAGTCTTTATCGGCAAATTTTAGAAAACGATCGCCTGGAGTTCTACCACTTGCGCTCGCTTCGGTGCTGCTGGAGCGCGGGGGACACGCTTCCCGTGGAGGTTTCGGCGCGATGGAAGGAGAAGTTCGGCGTTCCCGTTTATCAGGTGTACGGATCGACCGAGACGGTTTGCATATCGGTCACCCCTCCGGCTCAGGAACCGCGGCCCCAAGGGGTTGGGCGGCTGATACCCACGAGAATGGCGAGAGTGGTAGATCCCGAAACCCTGAGTCCGCTGCCTTGCGGCGAAGAGGGGGAGCTGCTGGTGAGTTCCGATTATTCCTACGGCGCGGGAGGATATCTCGACAATCCCGCCGAGACGAAGGAGACCTACGTCCGTATTGAGGGTCGACTGTGGTGTCGAACCGGCGATTACGTGAAGCTTTCCGCTGATGGCGAGGTCCAATTCATCGATCGAAGGCCTGACCTGATCAAACACAAGGGCTACCGGGTTTCGGCTTCTCGGGTGGAATCCGCGCTCCAGGATCATCCTGCTGTCGTTTCCGCTTGCGTGGTCGGGGCTCCGGACCCGGCGTCGGGAGAGAGGGTTAAGGCTTTTGTCATCCTGAAACAGGATGTGCGCGGCGTGACCTCATACGATCTGATTCGCCACTGCCGGGCAAGGCTTCTTCC
>JACPFH010000011.1 GCA_016183075.1 Deltaproteobacteria bacterium
AGTTGTGCCGTCCGTAATCGGACGTCCGCAGCCTCGCTCGCGCTCCCCTCGGTCGCCCCCTCGGTCGCGGAAAAGGTCTGTCGGCCGTGACTGACCCGAGCGAGATTTTTCTTTGAGGGCAATGGCATCTGTGAAACGAGTTCGCGCGCTGGAAATCCGCAACGTCTCTTACTCCGCCGACGGAAAGAGAATTCTCGACTCCGTCAGTTGGGCCGTGGAGGGGGGCGAACACTGGGCGATTCTGGGCCCTAACGGCTCCGGCAAAACTACGCTTCTCAAAGTCGCCGCCGGTTACCTCTGGCCGAACCAGGGGGGGAAGGTTTATCGGAAAGGAAAAGCCCTCGTCAACCTTCCCGAGCTGAGAAAAAGCATCGGCTGGGTCACCTCGACACTGGCGGCTCAGATCCCCCCAAGGGAAGACGTGATGCGGACGGTGATGTCGGGGAAGTTTGCTCAGGTCGGCCTCGTCGAAGGGCCGTGGGGAAAACCAACGGGGAAGGACTACGCTCATGCCGAGGCCTATTTAGAGCAGATGGGTTGTTGTTATCTCAAACATCAAGAGTTCGGCACGCTCTCTCAAGGGGAGCAGCAGAAGGTGTTGATTGCCCGCGCCCGCATGACCAGGCCGTACGTGATCTTTTTGGATGAGCCGTGCGCCGGGATGGATCCCGGCGCGAGAGAGAACTTTCTTTCGACGCTACAGAAGCTGGGGAGGCAACCCAAAGTCCCTGCCCTCGTTTACGTCACCCACCATATCGAAGAGATCCTGCCGCTGTTTACAAGGACGCTGATTCTCAAAGAGGGAAGAGTTCTACGGCAGGGGAAAACGAGCGACTTGTTGAAACTGGACGTATTGGAGAAGCTCTACGACGTCTCGCTCAGCATCATCAAAAGGAAAGGGCGCTACTGGCCGATCGTTACATAGCCACGGCGCAAACCTCCTCTAGAGGTGGGTCAATTCTTTGAGAAATCGCGCAGCGATCTGCTCCGGGAGTCTGTCTCGATTATCCCGGGTCACATCGATGAGCTCGATGTCGTTTCTTCCTTTGATCTGCTCGATAAATCCCTTGCCCTTTTTGGCAATCGTCGCCAGGAGGTTCACTGGCCGGGCGAGGAGATCGACCAGTTTATCGCGGAATCGGCGCGAGAGGAGCTCCATCTTTCCGATTTCGTCCACTACGTAGAGATCCGCCGGGGTTGTCTCCGGGTCGATTACCGGCAGGGCGATCCGCTCGAACTCCTCGATGTGGACCGTATACCGGCCCACGCTTGGAGCCTTGCCCCGGTCGATCGATGAGAGCGTTCCTTCCCGACCGTCCAGGGTGACGATTCGAAAGCCAATTCTCTGTCCGGCGTGGCGTTTTTCCTCCGTATAGAAACCGGCGCAGCGAAGGTCACGTAAATTCCCGAGCGTGGCGCGAATCACCGTGGTCTTGCCAATGCCCGGTAGACCGGTGAGCAGGAGTCTCATTGCAGTGATTATAACCGCCAGTCGCGATGGCCGCCACCGGCCGGTGTAGGATTTTGCCCGCTTTAGCTCCAACCCGAAAAGGTGTACGATCGATCCGAGAAGAAGCCGTGAGAACATGGCGCAAGAGTTGCCGGGTGGAGACTCCGACCTCTTAGAGTGGTCTTGTGAGGGCGGTAAACAAAGATTTAAGCTATAGTGAATTTATCACAGGGATCATACAGCGACTGCGAAATCCGCTGAATGCTCTCCAACTCCAACTTGATTCTCTCCGCGCTGAGATCGGCTCGCTCCCGATTGAGGAAGGAGCGGAAATTTTCGACCGGCTGCAAAGAATGCAAAAAAACCTCGCCGAAATCGGCTCTTTCTTATCCGAAGTTCTCCGCCTTGCGGACATTCCTAACCCTCAAACAGCGTCGGTGGATATTAACAGCCTGGTGAAAGAAGTGGAACTGTTTACGAGACTGGAATCTTCGAAAAAAGATTTGCTCGTGCAAGTCGAGCTGGAGAAGTCGCTGCCCCCGACACGGGCGGACCCGAACCAAATCAAGCAGGTAATTCTAAATCTTCTCTTGAACGCCATTCAGGCCTCGCCGCCGAAGGCTCGCGTGAGACTGGCGACACAGACCGACAATGATCGTATTCTGATCACCGTCGGCGACAACGGCGAGGGAATCCCGCACGCGGATCGAGGCCGCATTTTTGAGCCTTTTTTCTCTACTAAAGAGGGAGCATCGGGCCTTGGGCTGCCCCTGGCTGCGGCGATTGTAAAAACGCACGGCGGAGAGATATCTCTGAAAGGGGACGCCGGCAACGGGAGCGAGTTTGTCGTTCGGCTTCCCGTCAAAGGAGGCAAATAAAAAGAGATGCAAGGCAGGAAGGTCCTAATCGTTGAACCGCACCAGGAGAGCCGCGAGGGGCTGGCCGTCACCCTGAAAAAATCGGGCTTTGCGGTGGTTGAGGCAAGCGGCCAGAAAACTGCCTTGCCCCTGCTTTCCGACGGCCTAGTGGATGCCGTTATCTCCGAATGTAAGCTTTCGGACGGAGATGGTCTCAACCTGCTCGCTCAGCTCAAGACGAGCGGTCTGGATCGCCCGGTGATTTTTGTCACCGCCTTTGGCACGATGAGCTCGGCCATCCAGGCCATGAAAATGGGCGCCGCAGATTTCCTGTTAAAGCCGGTTACGGCGAAAGACGTCACGGATGCGTTATCCTCGGCGATGAAGAAATGGGAGCTCCTGCATGACAAAGGACTGGCGGAGCCTTTGCCTGCAGCGCCTCAGGCCCAAAATGTGGTCGTCGGGTCCTCCTCGGCCATGAGGAGACTATTCTCTCTTCTGGAGCGGGTGGCGCCTTACGACAGCAACATATTGCTTGGCGGGGAGAGCGGTTCCGGTAAGGAGATCGTCGCTCGTGAAATCCACCGGCTTAGTCCAAGAAGAGAAAACCTCTTCGTTCCCATCAACTGCGCGTCGCTCTCGGACGAGCTTTTGGAAAATGAGCTTTTCGGGCACGAGAGAGGCGCCTTTACAGGCGCAAGCGAGAGGAAAATCGGCGTATTTGAGACGGCCAACCGGGGGACGCTTTTTTTGGATGAGATCAATGAGATGGGGCTCAGATGCCAGGCGAAACTGCTTCGAGCATTAGAGCGCAAGGAATTTCGTCGACTCGGAGGAACGAGAAAAATTCGCAGCAACCTTCGGCTCATCTGCGCGACCAACGTAAACCTGGAGAGCGAAGTGAAAGCCCGCAGATTCCGCGAAGATCTCTATTACCGAATCAAGGTGGTTACGCTCACCGTTCCTCCTCTGCGTGAAAGAAGGGAAGATATTCCGTTTCTCGTCAAAGCCTTTCTGGAAGAATTTAAGGCCATTAGCGGCCAGTCGATCCGAAAG
>JACPFH010000283.1:0-1874 GCA_016183075.1 Deltaproteobacteria bacterium
CATCGGTTTCCGGCGCAGACCGTGAGGTACCGCCGAGGCGCGCCAAGGCGTCCTTTGCCTCGCGTTTGGGCGCGATCCGCATCCTCATTCACCATGGGGGGGCGCATGCTCTTCTCTGACCCGCCAGTGCGCCGAACGCCCAGGCTGAGCGGCCGGCGTAGCCGGTCCGCTCGAGCCTGCTGTTCGGCGGTCTCTCGATCGATTCCGCGTCCATGCTCGCGAGGTCAACGACGTCGCTCCGGTGGCCGTCCTGACTCCAGGAACAGTTGAAGGCGCTCGCGGGAGACGAGCTCCACGTCGTTTGCTTCTGCTAGTTGCTCCGCGCCGCTGGTGAACCACGCGTTGGTTACAACCCATGCTGACTGACAGCCGTACACCGCTTTTGCCGCGACGACTTCCTGCACGGCCGCGTTTGAGACGGCGCCTGCGTACCGCTTGGCCTGGACTACTTCGCGCAGAGCACCCTGCCTCACGACAACGTCGCCGCCTTGATCGCCTGAGGTCTCTGTCTTCTCGATTGTTCGGCCTGGACCACTGAAGAGCGCAGCCACGAATTCCTCAAATTCGGCGCCCGTCATGCAATCGACGTCTGCCGCCAAACGTGTCGCTCTCCATCGCTATCCGTCGGCCACCGGGAGGTTTGGCAGCCTGGGCGGTGGCGGGTACACTTTGGCTTCACCTTTCAACGCGGCCTGGAGTTCCGCCACTTCGTGGCTCTGGGTCGGCGGAGGCACTGGCAGTCCATTGGGATCCAGGTGACGCTGGACCGATCGGAGAAGGTAGTACCAGTCATCCGGAAGATCCAGGCCTTGAATGCCGGAGTATGGCTTGGGCATGCGGCCCTTCGTCAGACCTCCAAAACAGACTGGAATGAGAGCTTTCTTTGCCAGCCAGGCCGCTCCGGCCTCAAAGTTGACCCACGGACGCACGACGGACTCCGCGCTCAGCATGAGGACAACTACGGATGCCTCGCGTAGCTCGTACGCAATCCGTTCCAGCCAGATCTCTCCGGCAAAGACCTGCCAGTCGTCTGCGGACAAGAAGACGCCGTTGGGTACGATCGGCTGCAGATTCTGCTTCAGTAAGGCCTGTACCGCCTGCGCGATGCGCTGCTCCTCGTGGATATAGCTGATGAATACGTCAGCCATCGAGTTCCCCCAGGAAACGTCTCGGGCTCCCGGAGCCCTTGCTATCCGCCGAACGCCCGCGTTGACCGGCCGCGGCGGGCGAATGCGAGCCACCGGTCCGGTCGAACGCGTTGTTCGGCGGCACCGGTCGCGATAGCGTCACCGAAGGCTGCGCCCCTTGGCTCTGTTGCAAGCCTCGCAGAGTAGCTGAACGTTGCGATCCGTGCTGCTGCCGCCATCGGCCACCGGAATGACGTGATCGAACTCCAGCTTCTCGTGGGTGCCGCACTTCACGCACCGGCCTTCGTCCCGCTGCCACACGAACATTCGCACGGATTCGGGAATTGTCTCGCGCCTCGCTGTTGGCAGCCGATCCAGATTCTCGAATGCGTCAACATCGCGACGGATTCGAGAAAGGACCTTCTCGTGTCGCAGAACGAGATGCTTCACCCGGAGGAGGAGTTCCTCTTGATGCTCTGCTGGCAAGAGGCCCACGGCGCTGACGTCAACCACCACCTGGCGAAACAGCCACCAGGATGTGCCCTCCATTGCTAGGACGGGCTCTCGCTGCTGCTTGGTGAGTTCTGCTTCCGAGAGCGTCAAGGGGACCGTAAGCAGTCGGGCTTCCTTCCCAGTCCCTATGCTAAGCGGAAGCGCGATGCCCCCGTTTCCGTCCGGGACGACCCGACCAATGATCTTCAAGCGTTTCTCAGACATGGCCGACCTTGGTCCCGCTGCATGTCCGCC
>JACPFH010000283.1:1937-3208 GCA_016183075.1 Deltaproteobacteria bacterium
CCCACCATGGTCGCGCGTTTCGCGCTTGTGTTCCGGCGCGTTGGAGGCGGCATAGAAGAACAAGGGCGTACGGTCACCTTCCTTCCTCAGGCGGTCGAGCAGCACGTATCCTTCACGCGGCCCCTCCTGACGTCCCATGTCCGAGATGATCGCGGCAAACTTTCTCTGTGACAGTCTCTCAAACGCTTCGTCGGTAGAGAGCGCCAACGTGAAACGAAGACCCACACCCTCGAAGGCTTGGCGCTCGTACGTATTGTTTTCGGGGCGATCATCCACCCAAAGAACGTGGCTCCTCCACTCATCGCCTTCGGCTACCGCTGCCGGACCAGCGGCCCGGACGACCTCGACAATCTTGTGCAGCTCAGCCTCAGATGCTGGGGTGTCGCTCTTGGCTGTCGCGGCGGTGAGCGACGCCACGACGGCCATCTGCATCTTGACGTAGTTCTCCTCGTTCTTGAAATCGCTCGGAGCGAAGAGCTTGCCACTGTGCTTGCTAACCAGCCACGCGAAGACACCGAGAACGAGAATGGGGAAGAAGATCAGGAAGTAAATGAGAGGCAATCGCTCCGCGGCGGTGAACGAGCCCGCAAAAGCGGTGACCAGCGAGGCGAATCCGTACACCAGTACGATGAAGAGCGCAATGATGCCAAGGGGATTGCGCGCCAGTGATTTGGCGGTCTCGCCGAAGCTCCTTGTCTGGTCGTTCATCGGTACTCCCTTGTGCGGCTAACGCTGCGGATAAGCTGCGGCGCGAAGCGCCGACAGCTTCATCCGCTAGTTAGACGCTTCGTCGCGTCGGACTCTACCATCATGTCGCTGTCCGAGCGGCCGAGCCATTCAAGGATTTCTTCTGGCCTGCGGAGGATCGCCTGATTCTCTTCCAATTTCTTCAGTTCTCGAGGGGTCAGTGTCCGTGCAACGACGCATGACTCCCCGTCGGCCTTGGTGGCTTTGACGATCAAGAGGCTCCCGACCTGGATGCAGGCATGGGACGTCTTTGCGAGGGCATTGATCAAGCTTGAAGCGGCATCAGCCTGGTTCTTGTTCGCCTCCGCCTGTGGTTTGTCGAGGTACGTGACCTCAAGGGCCCGTTCGGCCTTGACGAGGCGTTCCCGCCCCTCATCGTGGCTGGCAGCGTCTTTGGTCCGAAGGATGACCCGCTTCCACCAAGAACCGGTCTCTTCCGGAAACTCGTCTGCCAGCTCAAGGCCAACGTCGTCGGCCAGCTGTTGAACCGCGTCGCTGAGTGTTCGGAGGACACCCCGGTTCGG
>JACPFH010000284.1 GCA_016183075.1 Deltaproteobacteria bacterium
TCCCGGCGTGGCCCCGACCAATTTCTATCTGGCGCCGGGACCTTATCGGCTACAGGATATCTTCGGCTCCGTCCAGGAGGGTTTTTACGTGACGGAATTGATCGGTTTCGGCGTCAATCTGGTCACCGGTGACTATTCACGGGGAGCCGTGGGCCTGTGGATCGACGGGGGCCAACTCGCCTATCCGGTTGAGGAAGTAACCATCGCAGGCAACCTGAAGGAGATGCTGCAAAATATCGAGATGGTGGGCGACGATCTCGAGATGAAAGACCGGATCTCCTCGCCAACGATAAAGATCTCCCGCATGATCGTCGCGGGGGATTAGTCAATCGTCAAACGTTAATCGTCAATCGGCTGGCGGGCAGGGATCCCCAACGATTGACCGTTGACGAATAACGAATAACCCGGTTGTGTGGAGTGGTTGTGGGGCTACGCGACCTTGTATCCTGCCTTCAATACCGCTCGCAGCAGATCATCGACGTTTGATTGATCCGGGTCGAATTCCACTACGGCCACGCTCCGTTCGAGGCTGAAGTCGACACTTTGAACCCCGGGGATGGCCCTGAAGGCGTGAGCTAAAGGCGCAAGAGCGTCCTGGCTAAGATTCTCGATGGAGATGATCGCGGTCTTGATTTTCACCGCCCCCCCTAGCCATGATTCCGAAGTCATATATTCGGTGCCGAGGCGGGGAGCCAATCAGAGAAGCCGGTGGCGGGCGGGCAACGATCCTATCCTGCCACTTCGTAGCGCTTCACGACGGGACGGCTGCCTCCCTGTAGCCCTCGAGTGTGGCGGCGGATATCGTCGTGAGCCTGGCTTGCGAGGTAGCGGTCAATGGCCGCTTGGTTTTCCCACTCGGAATATGAAATGTATTCTCCCGGAGTATCCAGGCACTTGAGCAACTCTTCGGACAGACAACCGGGCTGCTGGATCATGAGCGGCGCGCATTGCTGTTTCCAGATCCTCTCCGCCTCGGCCGTCTTATCCGCCGGCACGGTCACGTAGATCAAGCGAGCAATCGGCATGGCGAGCCCTCCTTTTTCTAAGCTATCATTCCCCGCTTGGCTGTCAATAATCCGTTTGTTGCGCTTTTGTCAGAAAGCCGGTATACGCTAAAAGACTTCATGCCCGCCGAGTTCTTCGCTCTCGCCAACGCCTTCCTGTTTGCTTTTCATAACCTGTTGACGAAGAAGGGACTGCGCACGTCCAACGCGGCCACCGCCGTTGTTACCAGCCTGGCTGTGAACGTCATCGTTTTGTGGGGAGTCTCGATTCTGTATGTTCCTCTCGAGTCCCTCACCCGGGCCGGTATTTTGATCTTCGTTCTCGTCGGCTTGTTTCAGCCGGGCCTGACTCGTTTTCTGACCTACAAGGGCATCGAGCATCTGGGCGTGGCCATTACCGATCCCATTCGGGCGAGCACGCCGCTTTTTAGCGCGCTCTTCGCTATTCTCCTTCTTGGCGAGCGGATGACCCTGCCGATCTTTTTCGCTACGTTTCTCATTATCATCGGCATCACCCTTCTTTCCCAAAACCAAGGCTCGGTCAAGGAGATCCGCCCGCTGTTTGTTCTCTATCCGATTCTCGCCTCGCTTCTGGCTGGTTTTTCCCAGGTCCTGCGCAAATTTGGTCTGGCGGCGGTGCCCCATCCCTTTCTGGCCGCCGCCGTGACCGCCAGCTCCTCGTTCGCGGTTTCCCTTTTGACCGTCTGGCTCGTCGGGAGACGGGAGGAAACGCTGCGATTGAACAAGGACTCTTTGGTTTTTTATGTGCCTGCGGGAGTTGTGGTGAGCCTCGGCATGGTCTCGATCTATTACGCCTTGGATCTGGGAGAGGTGACGGTTGTGATTCCCATCAGCAGCACCGGGCCCTTCTTTTCCTTGATTCTGAGTGCGCTGTTTTTGCGCGATGTCGAGCGGGTAACGCTTAAGATTGTCCTCGGCGCCTGTTTGATCATCGCCGGAGTGCTGCTGATCACGCTGTGGAAGTGAGAAGAAGCTCAAACGAAAGGTTCGGTGGGGAAGGTTTTTCTTCCCGGGAAGTAAGATAAATCTTCCTTTTTCTTTGCTCTCGCAGGTTTGATTAAAACCCCCTCCAAAAATTTCTCGCGCTAATTCAGCACATTAGTTAAACGAGCGTCCATCTTTCCGGGTCTGGCACGCCGCTTGCCTTGCAAGGATCTGCGTTCCCGAACGAACACAA
>JACPFH010000012.1 GCA_016183075.1 Deltaproteobacteria bacterium
CCGGTTTTAAAGCAACTCTTTGTCGGAGATGAGGATTTTGTGGAACAGGCCATGAGACAAAGACCCACCCGAGAGCCAGTAGAAGCTGGTTACGGTTTAGGGGAGATCGTACAGGCAGTATCCAAAGTGGCAGGTGTCAGCCGGGAGCAATTGAGCAAAGCCCTTAAGGAGCAAAGAGTGCAGAGGGGCAGAGAGCTTTTGATGTATGTAGGCCGCAGGTATAGTAGCGCGAGTCTGGCAGAGATCGCTCGTTGTGTAGGGGCCAGGGACATTTCCACGGTGAGTCATGGGGTGAGGCGGGCAGAGAAATATCTTGGAGAGGACCGGGACTTTCAGCGTCAGGCAGACCAAGTGTTGAAAAAACTCGCGCGTTCACGTATTCAAGCCTGACCCCAATCCACGCGGGGGTAAAACAGATGGAACTATCCATATTTGTGGCTAAAATCACGTCGGTGATTTATCTGTCGGCTGGCCTAGGTGCAATCTTCAGTGCAGATCATTATCGCAGGCTGGTAGACGACATGTTCAACAACGCCGCGCTGACGTACCTAATGGGGTTCACGGCAGTCATTCTTGGATTCCTCATCGTGAACTATCACAACATTTGGGCAAAAGACTGGACGGTCCTGATAACAATTATAGGGTGGCTAGGCCTAGTAAAAGGCGCACTCATCATAGCGTTCCCCAGATTTGCTCAAAGCTATTCCCGGCTGATTTTTCAGGGGAGGGGTTTGCGTATCTTCCCATACCTTGCGATTTTCATCGGACTCTTGTTCGGCTATTTCGGTTTTGTCTCTTGAGGGGCCCACCGAGCGCCTCCCGCCGCGACCGCCGCACGTTCCATCATTGCTGCGCCCGGGGGCGGATCGCCCGCAGGCGAAGCGAAAATCCGTCAGACCAAACGTGTCATTGACAGGATTCCCGCGTTGTACTACGTTGTATGACATGAAGACAAGTACCCTCACAATCAGACTCGACAAAGATCTAAATGACCTATTGACCAAGGCGAGTCGGCGGTCGGGAAAAAACCGGAGCGAGATCGCCCGAGAGGCCCTTCGTCGCCAGCTTCGCATCAGCCAGTTTGAGGCACTGCGGCGCAAGATCATGCCTTTTGCGGAGGCGCGTGGTTACCTCACAGACGAAGACGTGTTCGCCGACGTGTCGTGAGGGTTTTCCTGGATACAAACGTCCTGGCCAGCGCAGCGGCAACTCGCGGCCTTTGCGCAGATGTTCTGCGCGAGGTTCTCACTTCACATGAACTTCTAACTTCCGCACAAGTGCTGAGCAAACTGGAGCGTGTTTTGAGGACTAAGTTTGGTGTGGCTCAGGATTTGATTGACGACTTCATCTCGCTTATGCGGCAAGATACGGTACTTGCGCGGCCCGGCCGACTTCCGACGATCGAAATCCAAGATCAGCATGACCTACCCATTCTGTCGGCTGCGATATCGGCTGGAGCCACTGTGTTCGTGACAGGTGACAAGGAGCTCTTGGATATAGGCCAAATCGAGAATCTAGCGATTCTTTCGCCCAGACAGTTCTGGGACAAGCTGACGGCCCCACCACAGCGTGGGGCGGGACGCCGAAAATCGCGCCGATCACGCTAAACGTTATACGGAGTTAAAAGATAGGTAAACAATCGCCGGAGTCCTGCACTGTTGCACGACTGCTGATGGTAGCCAGTTGTTCGCCCAGGTGGTATGATCCGCGGAAAGTATGACCGACAGCTCTGACGCTTTCATCGCCACGCTCGATGCAAGGGTCCGCGAGATACTGGACCGCTGCACCCGATGCGGCAGGTGCGTCGAAGTTTGCCCGACCGCCGGGCCCGCCGGGATCGACACCCGCGAGCCAAGCGCGATCGTGAGTGACGTGCTGGACATCTTGCGCGGGGGCGGGGATGCGGAAAGCCGCGGCGCCCGGTGGGCGGCCACATGCACCGGCTCCGGCCGCTGTCTCTCTGCCTGCGACGACGGCGTCAATCCGCGCTTCATGCTCGCGGCCACTCGTCTCAGGCTCAACGAGCGGCGGGCAGCGAACGAGCGCCA
>JACPFH010000261.1 GCA_016183075.1 Deltaproteobacteria bacterium
GATCTGATGAGTGTGGGGCAGGGTCCGGTCTAGCAGCAAAGCATCTCAGGCGCTTCACAGTCGGGCACGTTTACCATCAGAGGAGTTACACGCAATTCGGTCACGCTAAAAGGGCAAGACCATGCGGAGAAGCGCCCGCAAGATCAAACTGAACGCGCCGCGCAACGTGGCTTTGGCTGAGAGGTCGGGTTCTTCCTCGGCGTGAGGATAGGCAAAGATCCCGCGCGTGCCGGTGGTCACCCAGGCGTTTGGGTCGGGCGCGACCTTCACCACCTTCCTAATGGTTTCCTCGGGAGCCAGTCGTTCTGTCCTGGTTTTCTTCTGCAGGCGCTTATAGCGGCCGAACTGCCCGCGGTTGAGCCAGATCCCTTCGCATCGGCGGCAGCGCTGAAGCTGGATTTCAGCGGGCAGCAGGGGATCACGCAGCACTTGCAACCGATCCCGGCACCGAGGGCAATAGAGGGTTTTCTGGGGAAAGTCGATCGGCTGCTGGAGCAGCGTCTCGTCTACCGGATCGAGACGACCGGCTTCCTCTGGAACGATAGGAAAAAGCTCCCACTTGTCGCACCAGATTCCGCCGCACTTGCGGCACTGGTCCAGGACGATGAGCGTTCCCGGGTTGGCCCGAGCCGAGACCTCCTTCATCTCGACATCGCAGACAGGGCAGCGCGCCATGCTTTCCTCTCCTCGCCTCCCGCAACCGGTTCAAGGGTTGCGGAGCTGACCGTGCACTCCGGCCATCCGGTAAAGCAGCAGCATCCGGCGCGCGATCGGCGGGTGAGTGCTTAGGAGATCGGCCAACCGTCCTTCGCGATCATCGACGCGCCGCCGCAGCGGATTGACGAAGAAAAGATGCGCCGTGCCGCGGCTGGGGTGGGAGAAAGGCATCGCCGCGTCGCGGATCTTCTCCAGGGCCTTGGCCAGCCCCATTGGGTTACGCGTGTATTCAGCGCCCGTGGCATCCGCGAGATATTCCCTCTGCCGGGACACCGCCATCGCCAGCAAGCGCGAGATCAGCGGCGAAAGAACAATCAGGAGCAGCGCGGGAACGACAAGCGCGGCGCTTTTGCTACTCGTCCCCCGGCGGGGGCGCGAGGCGCTGAAGGAGCGCTGCGTCCAGTCGGAAAGGAGCGCGATGCCGCCCAGCAGAATGCTCACCAAGGTCATAAGCAGTATATCCTGGTTGCGGACATGGGCGATCTCGTGGGCGATAACGCCTTGGGTCTCTTCCCGGTTGAGCAGGGCCAAAAGTCCGGTGGTCACGCATACCGAGGCGTGGAACTCGTCCCTCCCCGTAGCAAAGGCATTTGGGGCAGGATCGAAAATGACATGGATCCTGGGCATAGGGCACCCCGATGCAAGCGCCATCTCCGTCACCACGTTGTGCACCTCGCGATGCTCCGGGATCTGGAGGTCTAGAGGCTCGGCGCCGAGGGAACGCAAGATGAGCGCGCTTCCCTGATAGTACGAGGTGAGCGTGATGGCGGCCGCCAAAGCCAGAGAGGCAACCGTGGCCACGGGGAACGGCGGACCCGCGGGCGTAAAGGCGTCCAGATACACGTAGTCTGCCGAGAGGCCGACGGCGACAAACAAGAGGAGAAAACAAAAGACGATCCAGGCGCTGAGCCGCCGGTTACGGGCCTGGCGCTCCCTGAAATCCACCGGCCCGGGCGTATCCGGCCACGCGGCCATCGCCTACGCGCGGAGCGTGAGATCCACCCGCGGCGTCGCCTTTTCGGCCTCCGCCACCGAGAAAAACTCGGTCGGCTGGAAGTTGAAGAACCTGGCGATCAGGCTGGAGGGGAAAACCTCCTGTCGCATATTAAACCGCATGACAAGGTCGTTATAGTACTGGCGGGAAAAGGCGATCTGGTTTTCCGTCGTCGTCAGCTCCTCCTGAAGCCGCAAGACGTTCTCGTTGGCCTTGAGGTCCGGGTAGTTCTCCATCAGGGCGAAGATCCGGCCGAGAGCCTGCGTGAGGACGTTTTCTGCATCGGCGGTCTCCTTGACGCTGCGCGAGGTCACGGCCTTGGCGCGCGCTTCCATGACCTTCTCCAGGGTGTCCTGCTCGAATTTCATATACCCCTTGACCGCTTCGATCAGGTTCGGGATGAGATCGTGGCGGCGCTTGAGCTGCACGTCGATTTGCTTCCATGCGTTTTGGATCTGGTGTCGAAGGCTCACCAGAAGATTATAAGTCCAGATCACCCACACAACCGCCAGAACTAAGATGCCAAGGACCACCCACCTCATTTTTCCCCCTTTCGAAGCTATCAGCGCCCGACTTCGAGTTTTTAGTTTTGAGTTCTCAGTTTTGAGTCAGTCAACTCAAAATCCAAAATTAAAGACTCATAACTAACCATGTTCGTGCCTGCTGCCTCATTCACGAATCAATATCGACTCAGTGATCTCAGAGACCGCCCCCACGCCGGTCATGATCATCACTCTCTTCAGCTCGTCCGTAAAAAGCCGGATCACCCGCTCCACCCCGGCCACCCCCGCCGCGGCCACTCCCCAGGCCACAGGCCTCCCCACCAGCACCGCCTTCGCACCCAACGCCAATGCTTTCGCGATGTCTCCGCCGCCTCGTACGCCACTGTCCAGCAACACAGGGACCTTTCGTCCCACCGCCTCCACCACCTCGGGCAGCGCCTCCACCGCCGCGCGGTTATAATCCAAGATCCGTCCCCCGTGGTTTGACACCACCACCGCATCGGCTCCCGCGCCCACAGCCACCCGAGCATCCTCTGCCCCCATGATACCCTTGACAACCAGCGGCAGCGAAACTTCCCGCTTCAGCCATTCGATATCCTTCGGCGAGGCCGGATGCCCTGTACGCGGCTTGCCGTCGATCTTAGAAAGCGGAATCCGGTCGCCGATCTTGACCGGCTGGACCGTATCCATCGTCAACCCCACCGCTGCAAACCCGACTTCTTCGGCGAGCTTTGCGCAGCGCAAAACATCCTCCCGGCCGCGGGTGAGATAACCCATGAAGACGATGGGCGCGCGACTCGCTTCTTTCCAGTCGCGCGGGCTCGATATCGCGGCGTGGCTAACAAACAGCATCGTTCGGGCGCGGCCCGCGCCTTCGCCAACCTCGCGCTCGGCGGTTTCTCGGATCATGGCGAAGCTCCCGACGGGGGCGACGAAAGCCGGGGTCGATACCGGGTGCCCGAAAAGCTCGACCGTAGTGCGGGGATCGGTGATGTCGTGAAAAATCCGTTGGCGGAAGACAAACCGCTGCAAGGAGCGCTGATTGCGCCTGAACGTCGCGCGGGTCTCCGCTGCGCCCATGAAGTGCCTCCACACCTCCTGCGGCATCCGCGCGCGCGCAAGCTCGCGGATGTCCCGCAGCCCCATTTCCTCTATCGGTTTTTCCATCATAATCAAGGAGGCCTCCCAGCTCTTAACGCCGGACTTTACAGCGGGCAGACGAGGGTGTCAAATTAACGAGCAGCGACTGAGGGGGCGACCGAAGGGAGCGCGAGCGAGGCTGCGGACGTAATAACATGTAGGCTGGCGCAGGGCCTGACCATTTTGAACTGTTTGAACGTTTGGAACGTTTTGAACGCCGGATCGGTTCAAGCCGTTCAAGTCGTTCAACCGGTCGGCGCGAACCCATCGGCCGAGGCCGAGAGGGCGCTTCCCGAGGGAGCTTGGACAATTCGCCGCGGCCCAAAGGCTTGACAGGATGACAACTTTTCTCTAGGAGTCAACGCAAGGATAAAGAACCAGCCGAAATATCCATGAGCCTAGACACATCATTTGGAGTCAGGGTGCCGAACTCCGGCCCTCTGGCATCACCTTGGTCCATGATTGAGGCCGCAAAGGCAGCGCAATCCTTGGGCTATGACTCCATCTGGGTCCATGATCACCTCACCTGGACATTCGAGATTCACAGGACTCATATCTCCTCCGGGTCCGAAGAAGCTCTGCGCGCCACGGAGGAACCGGATTTCTATGAGGCATTGACGTCGTTATCGTACCTGGCCGGACAAGTGAGCCGGGTACGGATCGGGGTCGCCTGTTTAGTGGTTCCATGTAGAAATCCTCTCTACGCCGCCAAGCAGATCGCGACGCTCGACGTGCTGTGCGGGGGAAGGCTGGATTTGGGCGTCGGCATAGGGTCGCCGGCAACCATCGAGTCTAGAGAGTATGAGATCCTCGGAGTGAACCGGGCCGTGCGAGGGAAAATATGCGACGATTATATCGCGGCGATGAAGTCGATCTGGACCACCCATCCGTCCTCTTATCACGGGAGCTTCGTCACATTTGAAGACGCGCAAATTTTTCCCAAACCGCTGCAAAAGCCCCATCCACCGCTTTGGGTGGGGGGCTGGACCGAGGCGGCGATGAAGCGGACAGCGCGGCTGGGCGACGGGTGGCTTCCGGCCTGGCTCACCCCGGAGGATATCGCTCCGAGATACCGCAAGGTCAAAGAAATGGCCTCTGCGTCCGGGCGCGCGCCGGATCGGATCAAGCTCGGATTGGAGGTCTACGTGAGCATAGACGCGGATTCGTCAAAGGCCAAGCAAAATGCGGTCGGAACCTTCCGGGCAAGCCGTGGCACGTATGAGCGGCTGATGACTCTGCAGGAACTGGCGAGCGTGAGCTTGATCGGGTGCCCGGAAGAGATCCGGGAAAGAGTCCAGGCCTACAGGGAGTCGGGGGTTTCCCACTTTGAGCTCAAGTTCATCTATCCGACGCTTGAGCGGCTGCGGGAGATGATGCAGTTTTTTTCCGCAGAGGTCCTGCAAAAGTTTTCCCGTATCCCCTCTCTTTAGAGGCAACCGAACGATCCATTGACAGCTCCGTTTGCAGGAAGGTACAAACACCTATCGCTTTGTGATGAGAGGCCGAGAGACGATCTTAACAGGAGGGTAGAGCCCATGAAAGATGCAGTGAGGAGGCTCAATAGGGAATACGGATTTAACTTAAGCGAGGAGGAGATTGAGCGGATTGCCAAGCAAGCCGAACAGGCGAACCGTTTGTTCCAGCCGCTATTCGAAGTCGATCTCACTGGCATAACGCCGCTCACGAAAATCGACAAAACAGTTAAAAAAGGCGCTGTCCCAAAGAAGGTGAAAAAATGAAGGCGTTGGATCTTGAGGAGCTAACTATAGCTGACATTGCTCCCCGAATCAGGAGAAA
>JACPFH010000262.1 GCA_016183075.1 Deltaproteobacteria bacterium
CAAGAGCATCATTCAAATCTTAGATTTAAAGCGGCCCATCTATCGCGCGACTGCCTCCTATGGCCATTTCGGGCGCGCGGCCGAGAACGGCTACTTCACCTGGGAGAAAACCGACCAGGCCGGGGAGCTCAGACGCGCCGCGGCCAAGGCCTAGACAGAGCGGCGGTGGGGAGGAGGGCATAGCCGTGGCGCAAAAACACGATATCCGCAACCTCGGGCTGGCGCCGCAGGGGCAAAGGCGCGTTCTCTGGGCCGATCAAGACATGCCGGTGCTAAGGCGGGTGCGCGAGCGCTTTGGGAAAGAAAAGCCGCTCCGAGGCATGCGCTTTGGCGCCTGCCTTCACGTTACCGCCGAAACGGCCAATCTGGTAAAGACGCTCAAGGCGGGCGGGGCGCAGGTGGCGCTGTGCGCTTCCAACCCGCTCTCCACGCAGGACGACGTCGCCGCCGCGCTCGTGAAATACGACGGGATTCCGGTTTTCGCCATCAAGGGTGAGAATCATAAGACCTACTACCGCCACCTCCGCGCCGCGCTCGACCACAAGCCGGTCATCACGATGGATGATGGAGCGGATCTGGTCTCGCTCCTCCACCAAGACTGCTCTTATCTGGCGAGCAACCTCGTCGCCAGCATGGAGGAGACCACCACGGGAGTGATCCGGCTTCGGGCTCAAGCTGCGCATTCCGGTGATCGCTGTGAACGACGCCGACACGAAGCACCTCTTCGACAACCGGTACGGCACCGGGCAATCGACGATCGACGGGATCATTCGGGCGACCGACATCCTGCTCGCAGGGAAAAGCGTCGTCGTGGCCGGCTACGGCTGGTGCGGTAAGGGTGTGGCGTCGCGCGCCCGCGGCATGGGAGCGAAGGTCATCGTGACCGAGGTCGACCCGATCCGCGCCCTCGAGGCCGCTATGGACGGCTTTGCGGTCATGTCGATGAAGGAAGCGGCAAAAGTCGGCGACCTGTTCATCACTCTTACCGGGGACATGCATGTGATAGGCGAAGAGCATCTGAAGCTGCTCAAACACGGCGCCATCTTATGTAACTCCGGTCACTTTGACATCGAGATCGATCTCAAGGCCCTGAAGCGCATGGCCGTAAAGGTAGAAAAAAACGTTCGGAACTATGTGGACGCCTACACCCTGCCCGGGGGGAAAAGGATTTTCCTCTTGGGTGAGGGAAGGCTGATCAATCTTACCGCCGCAGAGGGCCATCCGGCTTCCGTAATGGATATGAGCTTCGCCACGCAGGCGCTCGCCTCGGAATGGGCCGCCAAGCACCGCGGCCAGCTCAAACCCCAGGTCTACGAGGTTCCGAAAGAGGTCGAGGACTGGGTAGCGCGACTGAAGCTCGCCAGCATGGGGATCCGAATCGATAACCTCACCAAACAACAGGAAGCCTACCTCTCCTCCTGGTCGATCGGCACGTAGCCAAAGGGCGGAAGGATGAATTGGCCTTCTGTCTTTTCGCTATTCGCCATTCGCCATTTGCTATCCGCTATTCGCCATCCTGCCGTCTTGACGCGTGCCCTTGGGTCGGACTAATAATGGGGCTCGACGTTTTTCCAGGTTTGAGCCCCGAGCAGGAAGGGAGCCATGGAGGTCACGCGCGATTATATCGAAGAGGACGTGGGGAACATCGTCGCGCTCGAGCACCTAAACGTCCGGATTCCCGATCAAGCGAAAGCCACGCTTTTTTATGTCGTCGGGCTGGGACTCACTCGCGACCCCTACCTCACGGTCGGCCTGGAAAACATGTGGATCAACGTGGGCGAGCAACAGTTTCACCTGCCGACGGGAGAATCTCAGGTCGTTCCCGGCCATGTCGGCGTCGTCTTTCCGGATCTCGAAGGATTGGAGACACGTTTAAAGACGATCGGCGATCGACTCAAAGACACCCGTTTCTCATGGTCCCGGGAGGAGGAGTATGTGGCGATCATGTGCCCCTGGGGAAATCGCTTTCGCTGCTACGCGCCCGGTCCCCGCTTTGGCGATATGATCCTTGGCATGCCCTACGTCCAGTTTTGCGTTCGCCCCGGCGCTGCCTCCGGTATTGCGCGCTTCTACGCAGAGGTGATGGGCGCGCCCGCCACGCTGAGCAACGGAAACGGCAAAGCCGCAACGCGGGTTGCGATCGGGGGTAACCAGTGGCTTCTCTTCCAGGAAGTCGACGAGGACATCCCAGTTTATGACGGTCATCACATCGCTGTCTACGTGGCGAATTTTTCCGGCCCTTACACCTTCCTAAGGCAGCGAGGCCTGATCATGGAAGACGTCCGCAATCACCAGTTTCGCTTCAAAGATCTCGTCGACCCGAAGACTGGCCAGAAGCTCTTCGAGCTCGAGCACGAGGTCAGAAGCCTCCGCCATCCCCTGTATCACCGATCGCTTATCAACCGGGAGCCGAGCCAGAGCCAAAGAAACTACCGACGCGGCCGCGACGCCCTGATCCCGTTCGCATAGGAGACTTCCATGGCAGCAAGCCAATCTTCCTTCAAACCCAAAATCGCGGTTTTTTCCGGCCCGACGGCGACGATTCAAAACACCGAGCCGCTGGTGACGAGCAACAAGGCCCGAGAAAAATACAATCTTCCGCTGCGCGCCCATCCGGGCGGAAGCCCGATACGGTTCGACGCTCTCCGGGCCCAGCGGCTGGCCGCGCCGGTCACCGTTTACATCGAGCAGTTCAGCGCCCATCCGCTGGAGCGGGACGGGGCGGAGCTTTACGCTCCGCCGGACGGGTACATCGATCCTGCCGGAAACTTTCACAAGGAGCGCCGCGGTCCAAACGACGTTCCGGTTTATGAAGTAACGCTGCGACCGGAGGATGGTCTTTACCCGCTGCCCTACATGGCGCGGCAGTCAAACGGGCAGGCCTGGGAGGAAGATGGAGCTGAGTCGTACGCGTTGCCGGAGAAATGCCGGCAGCCCTTTTTTCCGGACGGCTCCCGGTTGTTCGAAGAGATCGACCGGCTCGGCATCGGCGACGAGGGCGTGAGCTGCCAGCTCTCCGCCAAGGCGGAATTCGATTTCTATCGCGCGTGCCCTTCCGGAGGTTACACGAAGGGGCTGGCGGAATCTCTGCGCACAGACGTCGGCGTGGGCGACATACCTCCGGAGACTCTGGGAAAAAACTTCTTTCCTTACCGGCCCGGTCATCTGCGCAGGGAGCCGCCAACCACCATGCTGGCCCGGCTCACGAACGTCGTCCAGCAAGCGCTCAAGCAAGGATCCTACGGCGGCGCGATCTGGCTCGAAGGAAGCCCATTCGTAGAAGAGACGAGCTACTGGTTGAACCTTCTTATCGACACCACTACCCCCATCGTCGGCAACGCCTCCCAGCGGGCCCACGGTGCGGTGAGCAATGATGGCGACCGGAACATCATTGATTCCGTCGACTATATCGTATCGCGAATCTGGGCGGACGAGCGCGGGCGCGACGCCGTCGGCGCAGTGGTCATTCAGGATGAGCAGATCTTCACCTCCCGCGATGTCCAGAAGGGCGACGCGCGTCCCGGCGGCTACGTAGCCACGGGTGGTCACGGCGGGATTATCGGAACCACGGGGCAGCCGGGCCCGGCCGCGTTAACCTTCAGGCCGGTAAAATTGCACACCCACGCCTCCCAGGTGAACCTTACCCGCCTTCCCGAGTCGGTCCAAGGCACGCGAAAAGAAGGCGGCGCGATCCGCACGGTTACAGTCCGCATCAAAGGCGAAGGAGGCAGCCTGATTCCGACCGCGATCCCGAAAGTCACGATCGTGAAGCACGCTCGCTATCTCCAGGAAGACGAGGTCGGCGGCGCGGCTTCGGAGGTGGACATTCTCGCGCGCATCGAGAAAAACCTGCGCGACGCGACGCTAGCAGGCTTTGTGGCTGAGGGTTCGGCGCCGTTCGGGACAATGAGCAATTCGGTGGAGGCAGCCTTACGACGAGCCGTGTTCAGTGGCATGCCGGTCGTCCGCGTGGGAAGAGGAAACGCCGAAGGACCGGTGGATCCGAAACGCAATCCGCTCTCGGTCGGGGGAAGCAACCTGACTGCTACGAAGGCGCGACTCCTGCTCATGGCGTCTCTGATGAAATTAGGAAGCCTCCCGCCGGCCGCCGACCCGGACAATCCCACAAACGCCGAGCGGGACGCCGTTGACGCCAAGCTCGCCCAGTACCAGGCGATCTTCGACACGCACTAAAAAGGCGCCGTCTTGCACCGGGACTATAAGCCCGGCGTACCTTACTTCGGCACCACGGCCGTGACGTCGATTTCGAGCAGCATCCCTGGAATGGCGAGGCCGGAGATGACCAGGAACGTGTTGGCGGGGATCGGCCCGCCTGGGCCGTATTCCTCGCGCCGGCATTTGGCGACATCGGCCTGGTATCGAACGTCAGTGACATAGACCACCTGCTTCACGACATCGGCGAGCGTGCCGCCGTGCTTGGCCAG
>JACPFH010000259.1 GCA_016183075.1 Deltaproteobacteria bacterium
ACGCCAAGCTGCGCGAGGAGATGCGCGATGAGATCAAGGAACTCACCCGTTCCCTTGGCGTAACCACGCTCCACGTAACCCATGACCAGACCGAGGCTATGGCGCTGGCGGATCTCATGGCGGTCATGCACGAGGGAAAAATTCTGGAGATCGGGCAGCCGGAAGCTCTCTATCGAAATCCGGGAACACGATCCGTCGCGGAGTTCCTGGGTCGCACGAACTGGCTTACCGGCGTCGTGGAAGGGAACGGGACCGTCACGACGGGAGTCGGGCTTGTGAAATGCCCGCTGCCGAACGGGGCCGGCCGCGGCAGCCGCGTAAGCCTCGGCATACGCCCCGAGTGGGTCGAGCTAACCGCTGAACCGTGCCGGAGCACCAACTCCTTTGCGGGGACAATCGACGGGCGGATGTTTCTCGGTGACGCCGTTCTCTATTGGGTGCGCGTGGGCCAATCGCGCATGCTGGTGAAGACGACCGTGACCGAATTCTCCATCGGCTCTCAGGTGAATGTCATCGCGCCCGCCGACCACTGGGTAGTGTTCTCCGAGACCGCATAGTTTTTTTGCCAGCGAAGGGATAAGGAACCGAGCCCGTTTCCGCCGAGCGGTCAGATGATCCCGTTCAATGGGACTCTTCCCACAGACCTGAGTGTTGAAGGATCTTTTTAATCACTTCTGGTTGGTCGATAAACCTAATGATCCGCATTTCTCTCGGGCACTTAGGGCAGGTGAAAGGGTCTGTCTCGTAGACCTTTCTGATAAAGTGGGACCAGCGCTTCTTTAAGTCCTTTGATACCGGCGGCGGAGCAATCTCGATGACTCCTAGCCTTGGTTCTACGGATTTCTCTGTTTTTCTCTTGCCCCGCGAAACATTGCTATAGTACCCGTAGTACCGTACCAGTTGCTCACCCTTATTAGGGATATGGGTCGACAGGCTGGGATTCGATCACGAGACGGAACAGGTGAGGCTTGAGCCGAACCCCGGGGCGGATGACGGGCCGGAGGCGGAGCAGGTCGAACGCCTGGATGGGGACGAGCTGGTGGCACGGGTGATCGTGCAGATTCCCGACCCGAAGCGGCCTGATTCGGAGCTATGGAAGGTACACCAACGCGGCCCGAGCGAAGCGCAAGCGGGACGCGGTGGGAGCTGGATTCTCGAGCGGAGCCAGCGGGACGGGCGGGAGCGGGCCCCCTTCGAGCGAGCCGCTCGTCAGCGAGCCCGATTCGGCCGAGCGCAAGGCCGCGAGAAAGCGTTGGGCTGAGCAGGCCGTAACGAGACCGCCGGAGGTGGCGAGCATCGCCGGCGCGGGAAGCGGCTTGCATCGGGCTCGCCTGCTCGCTGGCGGCCCGCACCCATCAGTGTCTGGATGCGCCGTCTTCGAGAGATTTCGGCCGGGCCTTCAGCACTCCTGGAACCCGATCGAGCGCGCGAGAGAAGGTAAAGTCCTTCCGAACGAGGGAGATGCTGGCTCTTGGGCGTTTAGGCCAAATGAAATTTCCTATCCCTTTCCTATCCCTCAACTTCCCTTCGCTGGCAACTATCACTAGGGCTTCAAGCGAGCGGCGGCTATCCCGTACTTGCCGGACAAGGCCCTTACCACGGCATCGGCACGGTCTTTCGACAGTCTCATGTTGGAGTCGAAGGACCCCACGTTGTCGGTATGGCCTACGACATACAGATTCAGTCCTCCAGTGCTCTTCAGGAGCTTTGCAATCTCTGAGATGGCGGCGTCGGATTCGGGCTTGATTTCCGACTTCCCGGTGTCAAAGTAGATGCCGTATACGGAAACGTGGCCCGTCGTATTGATGTCATTGCCCATCGCCGCGGCGTCGGCCACCACCTCCTGTTTCATTTCTTCTTTTTCCACGATCCGGATCATGTAGGACATCGAATACGGTCTTACCTCGACCCATGTCTCTTTGCCATCCTTTTGGAGCATGATGGTTGAGACTCTGTCGCTGTCGTAGACGACCTTTCCGCCGATCTTCCGCAGGGCGTTTTGAATATTCCTGACGACTTTCAGGGGTCCGGGATTGGCCGCTCCCCGGTCGAGCGTGTACTCAATAAAGTAAGAATGGCCTTCAACAGATATCTGCGGCTTACCGTCCTTATCCATGAACTTGTGACTGTCGAAATCCTTGTCCGCGTAACCGGTTATGTGGAAACCGTGCATCCTCGACAGCAGGGGGTGGTCCTTGCTCCCTTTCTTGTCTTGGTCGGCACCCATGGAAAGACCGACACTTGCCAGCACAAAGAACAGACTGAAGATTGCCGCCATACCACGTTTCATGGTTTTGCCTCCTTGTATGTGAATGGCATTGGAATACCGTGCAAGGATAATGATTGATTGAGGCTGCCACCCGGAAGTGTCGGCGCCGGCGTAAGTTGCCTCGCAATGGGTGCTCCGTTCATTGCGTCGTAGCGGCAATCGCTCTGCCCACTCGCGCCGGGTGGCAACATATGAGGGAAGGGTGTCCTTGGCATCTTGCTCGGAGTATAGATGTCGCGCGCAGACAATCTGCCGGACGTGATACGAAGTTGC
>JACPFH010000265.1 GCA_016183075.1 Deltaproteobacteria bacterium
CCGATATGGCAGTCGATGCCGATGACTTCAAGATGCGAAAGAGAAAGCGCCTTTGTATACTCGCCCACCGATCGTTTGATGTCGATCCCAAACTTGCTTTTTTTCATCCCGGTCGAAATATAGGGATGGGTATGGGGATCCACGTCTGGATTGACCCGCAGGCTGACCGGCGCTTTTTTCGCCAGGCGGCCGGCTACTTCGTTTAGCACCGCCAGTTCTTGCTCTGACTCCACGTTAAACATCAAGATTCCGGCGTTCAGAGCGGCCTCCATCTCCTCGGCTTTCTTGCCGACGCCTGAAAACACGATCTTTTTCGGATCAACTCCTGCCTTGAGCGCCCGGTAAAGCTCCCCGCCGGAGACGATGTCGAACCCGCTGCCCTCCCTGACAAAAACGCGGAGCACGGCGAGATTCGAATTCGCCTTCATGGAGAAACAAACGAGATGAGGAAGCGCTGCGAAGGCCTGGTCGAAAACCCGGAAATGGCGCCTGAGCGTGGCCAGGCTGTAAACGTAGGTTGGAGTGCCGACTTCCGCGGCGATGCGCCGCACGGGCACTCTTTCCGCATGGAGTTCGCCGCTCCGGTGCTCGAAATAATGCATTAGCGTCTCCAGGCCACCTCGACTTCGTTCGACGGTTCGCTGAGCGAGCCGTCCAGAAGCTGAGAGAAAACCCGGTAACGGTAGGTCAGCTGCGGCGTAAGCTCTTGGTCGACGAAACGAAACCGTCTCGTCTTCATGAACTTTTGCTGATCCTCCACGCTCACCGTGGCTCTCTCCCGGTACGGGACCGGACAATCAGGACACGCCGCCGAAATCTCTTTGCGATAGATGACAAACCCCGCCAAGTCCCGCAGCTCGCTGCCATCGACGTAACGGAGCGGGCGGCTCCACGTAAGCGCGATGCCCTCGGGCGCGGTTTGCCCCCTGAGATCTCGGATGGTCTCCGGCATGGCCAGCTCCGGAGCGCGCGGATTGCCTTTTTTGCCGCAACCCACCAAAGAAAAGGCAAAAGGAAAAAGTAAAAAATTAAAAAGCAGCAGCAAATTGGCCATATAGAATAGACGGGTTCGGAGCGTTTTGCCTTTTACCTTTCGCCTTTCACCTTTCGCCGTCATACACCCAGCTCCTTCAGCCGGCGTCGCACGTTGGCCGCCGAGGTTCCTCCGAGCGCACGCCGGCGGCGAACCGCCGCCTCAGGAGTCAACAACGCGTAGACATTCTTTTCAAACCGGCGTGAAAAGCGCTTGAGTTCCGTGAGCGGCAGCTCTTCGATTCGCTTCCCATGATCAAGACAAAAACGGACCACCCTTCCAGCCAAAGCGTGAGCGGAGCGAAAACTCAACCCCCGCCCGACAAGATAGTCGGCCAGGTCGGTAGCGTTTGTAAATCCGTCACGCACCGCGGCGCGCATCCGCTCTTTGTTGACTTTCAACTCGCGAACCAGATCCCGCATCATTCCGAGACAAGCCTTTACCGTATCCACGGTATCGAACAGCGGGATTTTATCCTCCTGGAGATCACGGTTATAGGCCAGCGGCAGCCCTTTCATTACCGTGAGCAGCGCCTGCAGATGACCAAAAACCCGTCCCGACTTTCCCCGAATCAGTTCCGGGACGTCCGGATTTTTTTTCTGTGGCATTATCGACGATCCGGAAGCTCGATAAAACCAAATTCTTCGCTGGACCACAAGACCATCTCTTCGGCAAGCCGGCTTAAATGAACAAATAAAACAGCCGAGGCGGAGAGAAACTCCAAGATAAAGTCTCGATCACTGACAGCGTCGATGCTGTTTTTTGAGATCCCGGCAAACTTGAGCCGGCTGGCGACATAAGCGCGGTCGATGGGAAACGTCGTCCCGGCAAGCGCCCCCGACCCCAACGGAAGGACATTAACCCGTTCCCGACACTGCCGCATGCGCTCGCGATCGCGTTCCAGCATCTCAACATAAGCGAGGAGATAATGGGAGAAAAGGATCGGCTGGGCCCTTTGGAGATGGGTGTATCCGGGCATGATAACGCCCAGATAGCGCCTCGCGGCGCGCCCCAACTCGCGCCTTAACCCCGCCAACGCGCCGAGGATCGTTCCCAGTTCATCGCGCAAGTAAAGCCGTAAATCGAGGGCAACCTGGTCGTTTCGACTTCGGGCAGTATGGAGCTTCTCGCCCACCTTGCCAACTTTTGCGATCAGCCGGCGCTCGATATTCATATGGATATCTTCATCGGCGGTGGAAAACGAAAAGGCGTCCCGCTCGATTTCTTTCTCAATCGACTTAAGGCCCTGCACGATCTTTCGCCCCTCACGGGCAGAGATAATCCGCCGGCGAGCAAGCATGTTCACGTGCGCGATGCTGCCGGCGATGTCGTGCCGATAAAGCCGGCGGTCTACGTCTATGGACGAAGTAAAAGTTTCAACGGACTCCGTCGTGGAAGCTGCAAAGCGTCCGGCCCAGAGTTTTTTCCGCCCCTCTCTAGAAGATTTCATCCCTTCCCCCAGGCATTAGGCATTAGGCGTTAGGCGTTAGGCGTTAGGAAAGAAATAAGAGAAACGGTTTTATCTTTCTACTGCCTATAGCCTTCGTTAGTCCTTCAGTTGCTTCAGCCTGCGAAGTCTGAGCCGCAGCGCATTTAACCTGATAAACCCATCCGCATCGGCTTGATATGGTATCCTTTGCCTTCCTCAAATGTCGCGACCCCGGGATCGTAGAGGGACCGACTCGATTTTCGACCCACGACGACGGCGCTTCCCTTGTAAAGCTTGAGCCGCACTCGACCGCTCACGTTTTGCTGAGAAACGTCGATGAATTTCTGCACGAGCTCCCGCTCGGGAGAAAACCAATAGCCGTAATAGACCATTTCAGCATATTTGGGAATCAGCGAATCTCTGAGCCGCATAACCTCCCGATCCATCGTGATCGATTCCAAGGCCCGGTGGGCCGTATGAAGCAGAGTTCCCCCCGGCGTTTCGTACACACCGCGCGATTTCATTCCCACATAGCGGTTTTCCACCAGGTCCACCCTGCCAACCCCATGTTTAGCGCCAAGGGCATTAAGCTGGGAGAGCAATGTCACAGGAGAAAGCCGCTTGCCGTTAACCGCCACAGGATCCCCACGAAAAAATTGGATCTCGACGTATTCCGCCCGGCCAGGCGCCCGCTCCGCCGGTCTCGTCCAGAGAAACATATCGGCGGGCGGCTCCCGCCAAGGGTCCTCAAGGATACCGCCTTCGTAGCTGATATGGAACATATTTCGATCTGTGCTGTAAGGTCGCGACCGAGTTACCGGCACGGGAATTCCATACCGGCGGGCATAAGTTACCAAGGCGGTACGCGAGTTCAGGTTCCAGATCCGCCACGGCGCGATCACCTCCACGTCGGGCTTAAGCGCATAATAGGTAAGCTCGAACCGTACCTGGTCGTTT
>JACPFH010000266.1 GCA_016183075.1 Deltaproteobacteria bacterium
GTGTGTTCGGCAGATAAAATCAGGGGGAAGAACGGATTGTGCTGGGTCTCCAGGGTCCAGAGGGCGTCAAATCCAAGTTCTTCGAGATAGCGAGCCGTCTCGGGGAAGCTCTCCAGCGAACGTGTGAATACCAGAGCATCAAGTTTCAACGGCTCCTCCTCAAACCTTGTCGGGGTAGCGCGAGGGCAACGTCACGAGCACGAGCCCTGGCCCCACACTGGTCCCACGGGAGTTCTCAGACCACATCTTCAATTCCACATAGTTTTGGCCGTCTTTCCGGAACTTGCGGAGCACGTTGCCCTTCACCACTACAGTATCACCCGCGGGGTTGAAGATCCTCATGCGGAAGGGCCCGATCTTGCGGATGGTGCCCCTGAGACCAATGTATTCCCGCACGGTCCGCTCCCACATGCCCTGGAGGAATAAATTGTTGCAGAACATGTCTGGCGCGCCATGGGAGTGGGCAATCTCCCGGTTGTGGTGGATGCCGTTGAAATCCCGGTTGGCACCGGCCTCCATGACCAGGCGCTGGATGGTGATGGGAAAGGCCACCTGGGGCAGATCCTCCCCTTCCTTCACGTCTTCAAAGTCGCTCAGGGGATCCGTGCCTCGTTCGGGGACGCTTGTCCGAGCACCCGCGACAGAGGCGCCCCTCGCGCCTGGCCGTTCCTCGCCGGCCGTTGTTTCCTCACGCCGAGGATGAGGCACGTAAACGTACCATGTCGTGCATGCCACGCCCACAGGGTCACCACACTGGTTCCAGAAGCGGCTTTCCCAGGTCAGGAAAGCGCCGTCACCAACGCTGGTGCGCTTCGGATTGACGTTTACCAGTCGACGCTCCGGCACCGAGACCCTGTCCCCTAGATAGACGGGTTGAAAGTACTCGATCTCAATGTCGGTCACGAACCTATGCGTCCCAGGCTGGGGGACTTCGGCTCGTTCCATCGGGGCTCTCATGGTGAAGTTGGGATGGCTGCTCCACCAGAGAGTGGGTTGTCCCGGCCGCCAGTTGGCTGACCCGCTGTAAGTTTGAAGCATGGTGTAAGGGGCAAAGACACCCTTGTAACCTGCCTCCTTAGCCACTTTTTCGTCGTAGTGCAGGGGGCAGCCAAACTCTAGCACCTCCAACCGGCGCCGAATCGCCCCCGCCTCTACTGCGTCGCACTCCCCTCCCTCGGAGGCACTCAGGGAACGGCCTATCCAGGCCTTGGTGTCTTCCCAGGTCACGGGCGTTTTAGCATTGTCCAGCATACCCCTATCTCCTCTTCGGATGCGGTCCGTAATCATTTGTCGAAGGTAGACCTCCACCTTTGATGGAGCACTCCCAGAGTTTGACACTTGCGAGAGTAAAATAAAGCCTCCAGACCGTGAACCGCTCGGGCTCAACGGTGAGGAGGCTCGGTGAACAGCGACAGAAAAAGTTTAAAGCACGAAAGATAAGAATGCAAGTGTCATGTAGTATTCATCCCGAAGTATCGGAGCAAAGCAATTTACAGGTAGGTACGAAAAAACCTAGAGCTCGATCTTGCGCTTTTCCAGCGCCCGCTCCCACTTGCCCTCGAAAGCCGGGCCGAAGATCAGATCTTGCTCCGCAGGGATCGTGAACCAAGCCTTCGCTTTGATCTCAGCCTCGAGCTGCCCCGGCGCCCAGCCGGCATAACCCAACGCAAAGAGTTTCCGCCGAGGCCCCCTGCCCTGCCCAATCGCGCGCAACACTTCGGCATCCGAGGTGAGCGCAATTCCCTTCTCGACAACGGTCGTGGAATCGAGAACATAGTCATCGCTGTGGAGCATAAAACCCCTGGCGGGCTCCACGGGACCCCCGTAATGGAGGATGATCTCACCGCTCGCCCCTTTGACCTCTAGCCCGAGAGATTCGAGCAAGTCCTTAACCGGACCCTTGGCCACGGGCCGATTAACCACAAGCCCCATGGCGCCACCGCCATCGTGCTTCACGACGAAGATAACGGTGCGGACGAAATTCGGATCCGCCATCTCGGGGGCGGCAACGAGAAGCTGGCCCGTGAGATATCGGCCCGCTTCGTCCGCGCGGGCTCTATAGGGCGCGGCAATCAGAGAGCAAACCAGCACCGCCGCCCAAACGGTGACCGACACCGAGCCACTCGGCCGACGCGGCAAAAATCCCGAATCACCCCGCTCCCGCTGCATGGCCTTTAAGTAACCCTACCCGATCCACCGGCTGATGAGCCAGATCACGAACAATGCCGCTCCTACCAGGAGGGCAGCCCAAGGATTGCGGGATCAAGTCGGGGGATGTTTACGCTCGGACATTTCGGACTTCCTTCCGTTTATCAGCAGACATTTTACCACGTGGATCAGCCGCAAGCTAACTCCGAGCCCAAGTTTTCATTAAGGCACTCGACAGGCGGTCGAAAACGAGCTTATAGGTTCAACCCTATCCGCACCTTAACATCCCATTAGGAGGCCTAATCGAATGAAACGAAAGCGCCGAATAGACGCTGTTCTTCTTTTTCTCTTTTGCAGCCTCGCCTTCGCGGGGTTCCTCAGCTCCCACGCCGCCGCCGAAAAGGTCAGAACCGCCATCCCTCAAGCCAACCTGAACTACCTTTCGATCTACGTCACGGAAGCGAAGGGATTCTTCAGAGCGGAAAGCATCGAGCATAAGACCGTTGTCATTGTCGGTCCGACTGCAACGGCTGCCCTTCTGAGCGGAGACGTGGACTACAGCGGCGCCGGGGGGAGCGGGATGCGAGCGGCAACCAAAGGCGCCCCGATAAAGGCAATCATGTTTCAGACCGAAAGGGTGACATTCTACCTGGTCACCGAGCCAACAAAGTGACCGATCTCAAGTCTGTGGGGTCAGTCTATGGGGTCATCTATGGGGTCAGACCTTCTAATCTTGACAATCTTACCTTTTCGGTGATATGGTAAGGCATG
>JACPFH010000267.1 GCA_016183075.1 Deltaproteobacteria bacterium
CCTGACAGGGTATCGACCCAGGCCATCTTGTGCGGCAGCAGGGTGTTGTAGTGCACGCCCTTACCGCGGGCCGCAGGCTGGCCGCGACTCCAGCGGCCGAAGCAGGCCGCAACTCCGATCACTTCCGGACGAATCCCCTGGGTGAGCTTGACCTTGCCCGTGACCGTCTCTCCGTCGCAAGCCTCCACCGTCACGATATCTCCCTCACCGATCCCTTTTTGTCGCGCGGTGCCGGCGTTCATGATCAGGTTATAACCCCAGGGGTGATGGGTGGTCAGCTCGTCCAGCCACGGGTTGTGTTGTGTAGTCGAGAAAGAGTGGAAGCCGAACTTATAATTTACCGCCAAAAGGTCGTATCCCCGCTCTCGTTGTGAGGATGCCGGGCACGGCTTCCAGAACGGCATCGCCTGATACCCGCTGAGGTCCCAATCCAGACCTGCCTCCTTGATCAGCGCTTCGACCTGGGGACGGACTTCGAGAAAATGTTCGAAATAGACCGGCAGCCGGGGAAGATTCAGGGTTCCGCGCGGGTACCTTTCGCCGAGGCCCCGCCGCCACGCGACGAAGCCGTTCTTCTTAAGCCAACGCAAGTCATGATCGGGACCGAAGCTGGATTTAGCGCTGAGGTCCAAAATCTCTTCCCAGCGGTAGCGCTTTTGCTCTTCCAGTTGGTAGGGATCTTTCAGGCGCAGCTTGGCGTTTAACTCGGCCTTCATTTTCTCTCCGAGGCCTAGCCGCTCTCCCAGCTCAAGAAACACTGCGGCCAGGTGCTTGACCTCGGGCGCCGGTTCTACGGCCGGCTGGCGCAAGGTGAAGTACCAGTGATCTCCTGTGACCCATCCGCGCAGGCTGTTCACGGGAAAATCGAGCCGTTCCAGGGGATGTTGCACGGGTAGAACGATATCGGCCAATTCCACTGTCTCATCTATGGTATGGGCCAGCGATACCATGAAGGGAATATGGCTGAGAGCGTGGACGAGCGATTTTGGATTGGCGCCGACCATAACGGCGTTGGACGAGCAATGGACCACGATCTCCGGCTTGTAAGGCAACAGGTGGGCATAGTCGGTGAGGCCGGCCGCAAGAAGGGGCCGCGGGCTTCTTCCCACCGGAAAGAGTTCACCGAGATCGACCGTTTGCGGGATGGCAGGCATTCGGGCAGGGTAGGGACGGCGATTTCCAAGCTCAGGGCCTGACGTCACCACGCCTTCCGGTCCCTCGCCGACGCGGAACTTGCCGTGCGGCCCCACGACGTTCGTGCTGAGGTTGCCGCCGGGAACATCCACGGCGCCCACAACAACATTGAGCAGTTGCACCGCGGTGCTCGTCCACACGCCGTACATGTGGGCCGCGAGTCCTCGACTGTCAGGAAAGGCGCACACCGGCCTGTACGGCATCGTATGCCCTTCGATAACTATGGTGCTACCGATGGCCGCGGTCTCGCCGAACTCTCGGGCTAGCCTGCGGGCGGTGGATGCGGACACCCCGGTGATCGGCTCGGTTGCTTCCGGCGAATACTGGCGCAGGTGTTCTCTCAGGATCTGAAAGGCCGGCTGGCAAGCTGTACCGTAGACTTCGTAGTCGCCGGCGAGAGCGGGCTGCAGCGGGCTGCTGTCATAGGAGCAAGGCGCGCTGCGCGCTCCATCCCAGACAAGGGGCTTAGCGGTATGGGCGTCCCTCACATACCGCCCGTCTTTCGCCACCAGATAGGGAGCATTGGTCTGCGCCTGAAGAAATCCGGCGTCGTGAATGCTCAACTCATTCAGCAATACATGCAGCATGGAAAGCACCATCGCGCGGTCGGTGCCGGGCCGGATCGGAATCCACTCGTCGGCTTTGGAGGCAATAGGCGTGCAAATCGGATCGCAAACGACGAGCTTCATCCCTCGCTCCCGAGCCTCGGCCATGGCTTTGGCGGCCTTCATCGTGTCGTGGCCGACCATGGTGCCTTTCTGCGAGCCGAAGAGCATCAGAAAGCGACAGAGGCGAAAATCAGGCTCGGTATGCATCGAGCCCGTGTTCAGGTAGTTCGCCCACGTCTTGGCTCCGAAAGGGGTTCCCACGCCGGCATTGGGCGTGCCGAAGGCCTGGGCGAACGCGCCGATCGTCGCAGTGACCGACTCCGGGTCACCGGTGCCGGCCAGGACGATCAGTTTGCGCGGATCATCTCCGAGCACACCTCGAAGCTTTCCGACGATAATATTCCATGCCTCCTGCGGGTCGATCGGCGCCCACTTCGGGTCGACGCCGATTCCTTTATCGGGGTTCGTCCGCTTCAGCGGAGTTGTGACGCGATGGGGATCATAGAGACCCATGACCGCTGCCAAACCCTTCGCGCAGAGGCTGCCGTAGTTATGAGGGTTAGCAGGGTTCCCCTCGACGCCGACGAGAATTCCATTCTCTACTTTGAGCGTGATGCCGCATGTGTTCACGCACATCTGGCACACGCTGGGAATTCGCTGGGTAGCTGAGGTGGGCTTGCGCCGTGTCGCGCCGGTTCGTTGCTTAGAAGCGCGGGAGACCAGGACGGAGTCGAGAACTTTCCCCAGGGCCATCTGCGAGCCACCTTTCCGAGGAGCGAGCCGCTAGAGCAGGCTGGCGGGTTACCCGCATCTCGTTTTGGCCGAGGATAACCGATGAAATCCGTTCGTGTCAATCGACCAAAGGGCCTAGTGAGGTGATTTTTCTTGGTCGGCTCCGGTTATGGTCATCAGCGGGGTGTCTTCGCAGGTTACCGTCAAGTGAAACACATCCGCCCTCTGGTAATGGCCGGTAATGTCACGCATCATGCCTCTTTCGGCGAATCCATCGGGGTCAGCCTCCGCATATAGAATCTGCTCTTCGCCGCCCAGCGGCCCGGCGAGATACTCGCCATTGACGCCAACGATGGCCGAGCCTCCGCCATTGTTTTCAAAAGTGGCGGCCTTGGCCTCGCTGTCGCACAACATGGCCTTGATCTTGTCGTTGAGCACGCCCGCTGCGTTGATCACTACCAGGTTCCCCTCTACGCTGTGAGCCCTGGCATTGATATTCTTGGTCTCGTACATGTTTCGCGCGCTGCCGGCGGCGAAATTAGCCGGCCAGCTGCCGACGTGGAAGCGCTCTTTCATGGCAATGAGAGCGAAGCGAGCGAGGGTGTTGGAGTGCTCCCCGCAGATGAGGCCGCCAAGGCCGCCCCACGGAGTCTCGATGCACGCCAGCGCGTAGCGCCTCAATCCCTGAGCATGGACGACCCGCTCCGCGTGGGTCGGAACAAGCTTCTGATGCTTCGCC
>JACPFH010000268.1 GCA_016183075.1 Deltaproteobacteria bacterium
CGGGCTCTGGCCCGCCCAGATGAAGGCGGTCAAAAACCTGGAAAGATCTCTCGCCGTGAATCGTCCGCGATCGCTGATCCAGATGGCGACCGGCAGCGGCAAGACCTTTACCGCGATTAATTTCATCTACCGGCTGATCAAGTTCGCCGGGGCAAGGCGCGTCCTGTTTCTCGTCGATCGCGGCAACCTGGGCCGCCAGACGCTGAAAGAGTTCCAGCAGTACGTCTCCCCCTACAACAACTTCAAATTCAGCGAGGAGTACATCGTCCAGCGCCTGACCTCCAAGACTCTCGACACCACGGCCCGTGTCTGCATCAGCACCATCCAGCGCCTCTACTCGATGCTCAAAGGTCAGGACCTTGCCGAAGAAGACGAGGAGCAATCGGTCGAGGGTCTGGAGCGGGTGTTCAAGGAAGTCCCTCCCATTGAGTACAACCCAGCCATTCCCATCGAGACCTTCGACATCATCGTCACCGACGAATGCCACCGCTCCATCTACCATCTGTGGCGGCAGGTGCTGGAATACTTCGACGCCTACATCATCGGCCTTACCGCCACGCCCAACAAGCAAACCTTCGGCTTCTTCGACCAGAACCTGGTGATGGAATACGGCCACGAACAGGCCGTCGCCGACGGCGTCAACGTCAACTATGATGTTTACCGCATCAAGACTGAGATCACCGAAGGCGGCTCCAGGGTCGATGCCGGTTACTATGTGGACAAGCGAGACCGCAAGACAAGGAAGGTCCGCTGGGAAATGCTGGACGAAGACCTTGAGTACGGTTCCGAGCAGCTCGACCGGGAGGTCGTAGCCAAGGACCAGATTCGCACGGTCATCCAAGCCTACCGCGACAAGCTCTTTACCGAGATTTTTCCTGGCCGCAAAGAAGTTCCCAAGACCCTCGTCTTCGCCAAGGACGACAGCCACGCGGAGGATATCGTGGACATCGTCCGCCAAGAGTTCGGCAAGGGCAACGAGTTCGCACAGAAGATCACTTACCGCACGACCGGCAGGAAGCCTGACGACCTCATTCGGGACTTCCGGACTGGTTATTTCCCCCGGATCGCCGTCACCGTGGACATGATCGCCACCGGCACGGACATCAAACCGCTCGAAGTCGTGCTCTTCATGCGTTCGGTCAAATCCCGGAGCTTCTTCGAGCAGATGAAAGGGCGCGGCGTGCGGATCATCGACCCTAACGACCTCCGGGCCGTCACCCCCGATGCCGGAGCGAAGGACCACTACGTCATCGTCGATGCCGTCGGCGTATGCGAGCAGGACATGACCGACTCCCGCCCCATGGATAAAAAGAAGTCCGTTCCTTTCGATAAGCTGCTCCAAGCCATCGCCTTGGGCAATACCGACCCCGAAGTCATCTCGTCGATTGCCGCGCGCCTTGCGCGTATGAACCACGCACTTGAGGACAACGAAAAGGCTCAGGTTCAAAAAGTCTCTGGCGGAAAAACCCTGGAGACTCTCGCCATGGAGCTTGTGAACGGCCTGAACCCCGACAACCATCTCGAACGGGCAAAGGCGGACAACCGAACGGAAGGGCCCACCGAGGAGCAGATCCAAAAGGCCGCCACCAAGCTCATACAGGAATCAGTCAAGCCGCTGCATGACCCTAAACTTCGGAACCTTCTCATTGAACTCAAACAAAAGAACGAGCAGACCATCGACACCGTGAGCCAGGACAAGGTTATCGAAGCGGCCTTCAGCGCCGACGCTCTCGAAAGGGCCAAAGGCATCGTCCAGTCATTCGAAAAATTCATCCAGGAGCACAAGGACGAAATCACCGCCCTCCAGATCCTCTACAATCGGCCCTACAAAGCGCGGCTCAACTTCGACGACATCAAAGAGCTGGCAAACGCCATCGAAAAGCCACCGCATCTCTGGAACGAGTCCCAGCTCTGGCGAGCTTACGAGGCTCTCGATAAGTCGAAGGTCAAAGGCACGACCGCCAAGCGCATCCTGACCGACCTCGTCTCCCTCGTCCGCTTCGCCATCCACCAGGACAACGAACTC
>JACPFH010000269.1 GCA_016183075.1 Deltaproteobacteria bacterium
AGTCCTGGATCGGCTCGGCACGCGCTACAAGGTGTTCGCAGGTCCGGCGCACTGCTGCGGCATCATTCAGTTCCGCGCCGGCGACACAAAGGCCTCCGGGCGACTCGGCGGCAACACGGTGGCCGGGTTTGCCGCGACCGGCGCTTCCCGCGTGCTCACGTGGTGCCCGACGTGCCACATCCAACTCAACGAGATCGTCATGCCGAGCACGGAGGCCGCCTTCCCTCTCGATCACGTCGTCCCCTACATCGCCGCGCGGATCGAGCTTCTCCGTTCCCACTTCATCCATTCCCTCAACAAGCGGGTTGCTCTTCATGAGCATCCGGGCGTGGCCGGCGTGACCGAAGGCGTCATCAAAATTCTCAGGGCGATCCCAGGGCTTGAGCTTGTCGATCTCCAACAGCCGCGGGTCGGCTACATGTGCAACTCGCTCGCGCCCGTACCGGCGTACAAACGCAAGCTCCACGCGCGGGAGCTCGACGCAGCCGCGGCCGCGGGCGTCGACTGTCTCGTCGGCATCTACCACGCCTGCCATCGTGAGCTGTGCGCCCATGAAGCGACCTCTCCGTTCAAGATCGCCAACTTCCTCGAGCTGGTTGGGGAGGCCATGGGAATCCAACGCAACGATCTCTTCAAGCAGTGGAAGATGATGCAAGACGTCGACCGAGTGCTGGCAGAGGTCGCCGCACAGGCGGTCACAGCCGGGTTAGACATCGAAAGCGTCCGTGAGGTGCTGGTTGCCCATATGCTCGGCGAACAGCCCCTGCCGGTAGGCATCCGCGTCGCCTCGACGCCCGAACCCGCGCCAGAACCGCATGGATTTTTCCCAGAGTAACCTCCTGCGCCTCCGAAACAGCTTTTGGCAAACTAGTGCCCTGGAATTAAAGTAAGTTAAAGAAGTCTCCGTCTCTTCCCCGTCATGCCCGCGAAAGCGGGCATCCAGAACCCCTTATATGTCCTGGGTTCCGGCTCTCGCCGCTTCAGCCTAAGGCTGATCCGCCTCTGGCGGAGCCGCTCGCTCGGCCGGAAGGACGTCCAATGCAGGTATATCGGGATTATCTTGGTCAGCGTTTGTCGGCTATGTGGGTCGCAGGAGAGACTTGACAAGTTCTTGCAAGGGCAGCAGAATCCCCGCTGTTTTGGCGAATTTGGCAATACTACATGGCTGACCAAGATACTCACGTTGAACTAAACCGCTTCGGCGACTTAAGCATGGGAAAGAAACAAATACCACCTCCAGATATCAAATCGTTAACAAAAGCCATTGACATATTTACTAAGCAGGGTGATCGGGGTACGGCTTTAATCGTTGCGGCATGGGTGGACGACGCATTGGAAGCGGTCATTCGATCTAGATTCCGTCCTGATAAGCCGTTGGCGGACGATCTGTTACGGCCCGACGGGCCGCTTGGATCGTTCTCCGCTCGAATTAAGCTCGCTTATATGCTTGACCTGCTGGAACATCTTGCGCGCAAAGACCTGGATCTGATTCGCAAAATTAGAAATGACTTTGCTCACGCGCGAAGCGATCTACGATTCACAACTCCAAGCATTAGGGACCGTTGTAGAGAGCTTCATGGTGCGAAGTCCTGTCAGGCGGGAGGGTTAATGCTTCGCAGCCCGAAGCAGAAATTTATAGCCACGGCGTACTTCCTCGTACAGTACGTTATGTCGTTCGCTCAGCCCAAGAGGCGGAATCCATTGCTTGAGAAAACTGACGCCTACGTGGCTTGGATTCGTCGGACTGTCAAGCATGCATCTTTAGAAATTCTTGCACGCGAGCTTAAAGCATTGTGAATGAAAATGACGCCGAACAAGTGCGCTGCAGCGAACCGCCGCCCCGCTGGGCAGGCGGACGATGCGGGAGAATTTCAACGCGATCATTGCAGTCGGAGCGCGTCGTTGGGGAGAGATCTCCGAGGCAAGGGAGAGGCAACGGTAACTTCAAGAACGAGCCGCCGCATGCCATACTCGTTGGGCGATACACCATGATTCATCGCAGCTTCGTCCACGGCGTTACCTCCCTCATCATCGCCATGTCAACAGCAGTGCCGGTGTCGGCTGGTACCGGATGGTATCTGCTGAAGCCACCTCTTCGCGAGGGTGTAACGGACGACGAAATACTCCGCCGCTTCCCTCAGTGGAGGACAGCAACAAAGGAAGAACTCCACGAGATCGCCCCGGAAGTCATGGGCGACTGGGACGCCCCCCTTCACCGGTGGACGCACGAAGGCAGTTTTGATACCGCGGCGGAGTGCGAGGCGGTCCGCATACGCCTCATGAAGGCTGCGAAGGCAGAAGAGCCGGAGTTTCGGAAGAAGTATCCCGACGGCTACCCGACGCTCCGTACCACTCTCCTCCGGGAGTCGAGGTGCATCGCCTCGGACGATCCTCGCCTTCAGCGTCGGTGATGATTCAATCGGGCCGTCGAACAAGCCAGGAGGACAGAGCATGGCCACCGATAGCGCTCAAATGAAGGCCCTGGGTTTCCTCAAGGACTGGAGTAACTATCTTTTGGTCACAACGGTCGCAGCGATCGGCTGGGTCTCCACCAAGGGCGTGACGTTTGACCCCGTGACTTTGCGAGCGTGGTGCCTTGCGTTCCTAGTAATATCAGTTGTTTTTGGCATTTTCACATTGGCCCTGATTCCCCTTGTCGCCGAAGAAGTGGACAAGAAGCAGGAGCAGAAGTCGATCTATGACGTCACGCCCGAATTTGACCTCTTGTACGTGGTTCTGCGCATCAATTTCATTCGCATTAAACACGTCTGCTGGATACAGCATTTCGCATTTCTGGTTGGAGTACTAATTTATGCATATGCGTCGCGCACGGGCGCCTAACCCCCGGTTCGAAAGCGACGCTTTGCGCCCAGCGCTGCGCGCCTACGCACGCGCGCTTCAGCCGGCTCGTTGAGGCTCCAGGAAAATCCCTGAATTTTGAATTTTCGCGTCAACAAGCCCTTTGTTTTTAAGAGCCAAATTCTTCGAAGGGGACTTTTTCTACGGCCTCGTTAGCCGTGGCGGAGCACTTGTGGTAGAAATGGGTTGTGGCGCGAACGACGGAACCCTCCCTGCCGCCATTTGGAAAGGACGGTGATCTTCCACCTGGAATTTACCGTGCCACTCTACGGCACACGCTTCGCCGTTTCGGGACGGGATCACGGCAGCGGATTGCGGTCGCGCAGCGGCTTGAAAGAGTCTATCGCCTCTCGGTCCGCACGGGCCAATTGGCCCGGTTCATGGTTTTCGGGTCGTTCGTCAGCGCGAAGAGGGAGCCCGCTGACGTCGATGTGTTCCTGCTGATGGAGGACGCGTTCGACATGGGAAAACTAACCGGTGAAGCCCGAGTGCTTTTCGACCATGCGGCAGCACAGGCGCGTTTCGGAGCAAGCGTGTTCTGGCTGCGCCGTCTTGCAGCCTTTGGCGGAGAGGAGCAGGCTGTTGCGGGGTGGCAGATCAAGCGCGACGGGACACGCAGGGGAATTATCGAAATCGTGGAGGAGTAGAGATGATTGCGAACGATACGGAACTCAAGGTGACTCTGGAGCGCATTGCTCGGCTTCAGGAACAGGTC
>JACPFH010000301.1 GCA_016183075.1 Deltaproteobacteria bacterium
CCGCAGAGAAACAATTCGTACGTGTCATTGGTGACCGGGCCGATCAGTTCCCTAACCTTCGATCGCGCGTCCCATCCGCGTACACCCTGAGTTCGCCCTTCGAGCAGACAGAGAACTATGCGTCGAATGCCATCAGGGGTACGGGCCACCTGCCGGAGCTCTGGATACGCATCGAGCGTGTCGAGCGCGAGACCATAGTCAGGTTCGACATATAGGACTGGGACATCAGCGGCAACGGCCTCGGCGCACGAAAGCGTTACGTCGTTGTAAATGAGCACATCGGCCGACGGCAAGAGCTCGCGAATGGGCATTCTGGAAATCTCGACGCAACTCGGAAGATCGAGCCACGACAGTCGCTGGGCAACGCGCTCGAAGGGCATGCCTGGATGGCATTTGATCAAAACGCGTACGCCCGCGACGTCACTAAAGGCGATTACAACCTTGTAGATCAGCTCGACCGCACCCTCCCTGCCGATCGATGGGGTCACTAGAATGCACCCTCGCTGCGGCGTCGACCGGTCGGGAAGAGGGATCTGCCCATCAAGCCATGGCTGAAGGTAGCGCTGACGCAATCCGCCTCCGCAGACGATGAGACTGGCGCCGTAGCCAGATTCGCTGAGCACTCTTGCGGCATGCCGCCCGTTCGTGACGATAATGTTCGGTAGCGGGACAAGATCGCGCTCTTCCCGAGCGATGAAGTAGTTCATCAGAAAGGTGGGCAGCCCACTAGGTTGATGGCCAATCAGGCGTGCGAGCGGATACGATCGGCGAAATGCATCACAGAACGCGCGCTCCCAGGCGTGATTCTCGAATGGATAGATGTAGCGCGCGATCTGGAGACCGGCACGCGCCCATCGATACACGACCCTGACGAACAGATGGCTCTCCATCTGGCGTTGTCTGTACCAGTCGCGCCACAGATCAGCGCGTATCGCCGCGGTCAAGTCCATACCAGCGAACGGCGGAAAAGACGCCCTCTGCGGCCACGCCACCAGTCCCGCCAACGCTGCGATCATAATGTCTGATGGACGGAGGAACGCATGTGGAATCAAATAGCGTCCTCCTGAGCGCGCAACAAACCGCACAATGCGAAGATATGCAGCCGAACGCAGGATGTAGGGGAGTGTGAAAACGACCTGCCCTTTTGCTTCCAGGTAACGCGCTACTTCTGCAAAATCGCTATCGTGAAACTCCCCAGTCTGAGGGTCGCACGCACGCTGATCCACCCAGGCATGAGTAATGGTAACCGCCACACCACGATCGATCGCAGAGCAAAGATGCTTCATGCGGTGCAGCCCAAGCCAATACCGCGCGATTGCAATTTTCGTGAGATTCGACGCGAAGAAATAAGCTTGGCGTGCTACGAGTTCAAACAAACTTCGAGCGACGCTGCGGGTTTTTGTCCACCGAGGTTCAATGATACAGACGGTCGATCCGCTACTCTTTAGGTTCTCCTGGAGCGTGTCGCGGAGGATCCGTTCCTGCACGATCAGCAAAAGCGTCTCCCCAGGATCCAACCGGCCAAGCGCGACCTTGGAGGCGCGCACGCAGCAGGCGTGCAGAAAGACCCGGGAGACATACGGATTCTTCTCGGCCACTGAGGAATATCGCCAGTATGCCGAATCAAATCGAACGCTCAGACGTCCGATGTAATCGACATAGGCGGAACGGAGCTCATCAGCCGCAGCCCGAATCAACGATCCGAACTCAATCGAGCGAATGCCAGCCTGCGTCATGTCCCGTTCGATGGTTACTCGACGCGGAACATCGTCGCCGAGATAGGCCCACGTAGGCGTGTGGCCGGCCGCACGAATGGCAGCAGTCACCGAGTAAATACTTCGAAGATCGCGTTAGCTCTTCGTCATCTTTTTCGGCCCGCTGAATCGTCGGCCAAATCGATTCCGGCAGCCTGGCTTGCAGCGAGAAGCACTTGACGATGGGCCGCACGCCCTAGCAGGCCGAAGCCTCCTCGAAATTGTTCGAATCAGCCTTCCAGAAAGTCGCCACGAACTCATCCTTGAGCTTCGCGTAGAGCGCATTGGCTTCGGGCGTGTCGGGCTCCGCCTGTCGAATCTCCGCCCATCTGGACTCGGGGAACTTCACGTAGAGATTGAAGCACTTGAGGAGACCATCGACTTCAGGCTTGGGAAATTGGGGCATGTTGAGCACAGTGCCATTGACGTAGATGGAGTGGACGATGTCCTCTTCTTTCAAGAAGCCGAGCGAATTGCACACCTCCCGCAGTGGGGTTCCAGTGAACGGCGTGAACGCATAACAGTTGCGATCCGTAGAGTCGATGTGCCGATTTACTTGAACCGTGTTGAAGGCAAGCTCTCGCGTCTCATAAGGGAAGCCTACGATGTTGTTCACGCTGAATGGAATGCCCACTTCATTGACGATCTCGAAATTCTGGATCATTTTCTCGTTGCTCACAAGCCGCTTGACCACCTCCCGACGAAACTTGTCATTGCCGTGCTCGATGCCGAAAGACATGCGAAAGCAGCCAATCTCCTGGAGCCGTTCGAGTCGCTCGTAGTTGACGGTCTCGATTCTCGTCTGACACCAGAATGGAAGCTTGATGTCCTGATAGATCTCACAGAATTGCTCAAACTCACCCTTCTTCCAGGAGAAGAAGGTGTCAGCCCAAAAGTAAAGCGCGGTCGCCTTGACGACATCCTTGTAGTAAAGAAGCTCCTTCCGCATATTCTCAAAGGATTTGCGGCGGAGATAGGATTTCCCCTCCTCTTTCTTGTAGAGGACTTGCTGAGAGGGCGAGTTGCAGAAAGCGCACTCGTAGGGACAGCCCCGGTGCGTTTCCACCGGTAACATCCTCCACACCTTGCCGCCCATGGGGCGGTAGAGACGCGCCTCCTCGAAGATGGACATATCGATCAATGGATTCTTGTCCATGTCTACCATGCGAGTGGGGTTGAAGGTGATGAATCCGTTCTTGTCCTTGATCCAGAGATTGTTGATGTTCTCAAAGGTCTTGCCACGCTCAATTCGTTCGCAGAGCAGCCGAAGGGCATCCTCGCCCTCGCCCTTACAGACGACATCAATTTCTCGGTAACTGAGGGCCAAATTTGGAGCAAAGGTCGGAAAAACGCCGCCGGCAATCGTCAGGATCTTGTGATGTACCACTTCGCGAAGGAGCTTGATGCCGAGCAAGAACATGTCTTCGGTCGCCGACATTGCAATCAAGTCGGGGCTAAACGACTCAACCTTCTTCTTGAAATCCACGAATACGTTCGTGGTTCGGAGCGTGATCTCATTGGGCATCTTGTAAGGGCGCGCCATGAGCAGTTCGGTCTTCGTCCGGTCCGAGTCGACCTCCGAGTCCGCGCCATCCAGCTTCTCATAGTAGGTCGTGTCGAAGAGGTCGACCGTATGACCATTCTGCTTGAGCATCGCGGACAGGATTCCGATCGACGGGGGCAGCATATTCATACCCCTGAAATTCGGATACAAGAAAAGCACTTTGATGCCCATCACCACACCTCTCTAAAGATGATCACCAACGTCAGGCGGTTTTGCCCTTCGACGAGTGATACTGATTACACAGCTTCAGAAGCGGCTCGTGTGGTTGCCCCCACTAGTGTCCGGTCATAAGTCCCACCGCTTCAGTGAGTTGTGGGCGCAGGGATTACCGACTTTGGAGCAGGCATCAAGATCACCCAATGAAAATGGGCCTACGCATGATATTGGGCGATGCGCGCGAGTTACACGAATTGGGAAATCCTGACGTTGCCCTTCTGACGGCGAGCACCGCGGCTCCGACGCGGGCTCGCGAGTTTGCTGAGCTTTCTGCATACTTCGGCGACGGTGTTGACCGAGGGGGCGTGGCCGGTCGGCCTGCGGACCGGCCCGGCATGCTTTTGGAAAACATATCGTCGCCACGCAGATTCGCCCACAACAGGCTCAATATCAATGGGTTGCGAGCGCCAATCAAATCAATGACCGGACACTACTGGGTTGCCCCGAACCCTGTTGACATTTCAGCAGCGACTCGATCGGGCATCCAACACGATCGGATGCCCGCCCAACCAATCTCCTGAACGGTTTCTTGACATCGTGCCTGACACGAGAATAGTTGCTCCTAGTCCTGGACTGAGGCGTGTCACGCCTACCTACAACCCGACGCCGTAGAGGGGCAAGAGGGGGTCGTGCGCCATCCGCAGCCGTACCCATTCAAGGTCTTTCGGTGTGGCGACGCTGATGGCGTCACTCTCGACATACACGGCGGATATGCGTTCG
>JACPFH010000039.1 GCA_016183075.1 Deltaproteobacteria bacterium
CACCCTTAAAGGATGCATCGCCGTTGGCATTCTGAAATGTCAAACGGCCCTTCGCAGCCAAATGTTCACCGACCTTGGACTCGTTCGGAGTAGAGAAGCGGCCTTCAAGGATCTGAAAGTCCGCAGTCATCTGTATTGGCCTGGAGGACGCTTTTATGACGTCGCTGACCACGATCGCCTCTTGGACTTTCAGTTGAGTCTCCCCCGCTCTCCCCCAAAGCAACTCCTTCCCATGCAAGCGCCCGCCTGTGATCTGAAAGGAAGAACGCGCCCATTGAAAGGGGACCTTTAGAGACAGGTGAGACAGGGAAAATTTTTCCCCTTCGACTTTGACCCCATCGTTCCACGCCACGCCGGTAACGACCGGATCATTGTACGCACCCGAGAGGCTCAAGTCTGCGGCTATCTTTCCGGTGTAGGCAAAACGACTGAACGGGGCGGGCATCAGCGGCGCAAGCGAATCGAGAGCGACATCGCGAAGCCGCAGTGTCGTGCTCAGGCTCGCCGGCTTTTCGCCCAGCGTGATCGCGCCGCTTCCCTCCAGGGCGCCGCTGCCCGAAGCCACTTTTATCTCGTGCACCGTCAGAGTTTTTCGCACACCGGAGTAATGACCTCTGAGCGTGGCCCTGACGGCTCCCGGAGCAGCAGCAGGTTGGTGAGTTTGGCGTCGAGTTCAAAGAGAGAGTCAAACTGTCCCTCGACTCTTTCAGACCCCAATTGGAATTCATGGGCAGCGCCCGAGCCTTTGATTTCGTAGATCTGGCTCTCGTTGCTTTTTATCTGGAAGCGAGCCTCGAACACACTCTTTTCTTGGAGCAGCGTAGGCAATAACCTCGCCGGGCGCTTTTCTTCCCCTTGCCTGATGACGATTTCGAGGTGCTTCTCCCCGGGCTCTCCCGAGATGGAAAGGGCCGCATTCCCATTCACCGCCGGCAAATAAGCGCGAAACTGCAAGCCCGCTTGGCTCCCGATACCCACTCCCATCACGTTCAAGAAGACCGAGCGAACCGCAAAAGGCTCGCCGTAACCTGTTTCTAAGACGAATTCGCCGTCCGCAATATTCAAGGCGCCCAACGACACGTTCGGAGAGATTTCCCCTGAGGAGTTCAAAAAATCTTGTAGAGAGAAACGAAAGGTGGGCTTCTCAAGGGAAACACGGGAGATTCTCCCGTAAAAGACATCCACCCGCAAAAACGAGCAAACGATCCTCTTCCCCTGGAACAAGACCTGTCCTTCCTTTGAGACCGAGACGCCTGAGAGAATCAGGCTAAGCCCGGGGCTAAGCCGAAGAGCGTCGATGCGGACTTCGTAACCTGACCGCTCGCTCAGCTCAGATTCAATCCGGGCTCGAAGCCTTTCCGATCGCGCCAGAAGGTGAATAGCGGCGTAGCACGATAAGAAAAAGACAAGCAGCAGCGCGCTTACAACTGCCAGTTTTCGCTTTGAAGCGTTCACTTTTCCAGCTTGACGATACAACACGGCGTTAGCGAGTGCCAGTCAGCAAGCACCGCCCCATTGTCTCTCTTTGGCATACCCATGCTTACTTTTTATGACACCGGGGCCTCGCCCTGTCACAAAAAAAGGCAAGCGAGGTCCCTTTTCCCCAGCCAAATGACGCTGTAATCAGGCCCTTCCCCGGATGGCAGCGGTTTTGCTGAACAGGATATTTCAGCGGAGGGACCTATGAACATTATGTTGGCAATTTTTCTGGCTCTATGCATCAGCCTTGCGCAAAGAACATCGGCTTTCGGGAACGAGTTTAGAACAAGGGAAGCGCAAATAGCCCAGTATAAGAGCCGGCTGGATTCACTGGGACCCAACGGGGCTCTATTCTGGATCAGGCTCGACGCGAAACAGCGTCCTCACAGGCTATTCGTGGGAGAAGGGTTTTATCGCGCCGATTTTCAAAGCCAGCAAGATTTTGTGGAAACCTATTCCAAGTATCTCGCCGGCCATCCCGAAAAGTTTATGCTCATCGATCTCCTTGACGGGAAGACGAGCAGACCCGTAGGAGAGTTTGGCTGGGGCGGGTTCAAACTCTATTCGCAGCCCGTTCGAGCTTCGGCGAAGCTTCGGGAATAATTCTTCAAGAAGTTTCACTTCACGCTCGCTCATGAAAGCCCGAGGGGGACGAGAAGGAAGGCCGCG
>JACPFH010000040.1 GCA_016183075.1 Deltaproteobacteria bacterium
CTCTCGGGATCATCTTCGGCAGCCAGCGAAGTCTGATGCGGATCATGGAGCCGATCATTCTCTATCTCGCCGTGATCCCGAAGATCATCATCTTTCCGATCTTTATCCTGTTTCTGGGGATCGGCACGGGCTCGAAGCTTGCCGTGGGAGCCATTGCGGCGTTCTTTCCGATCGTGCTTCTGACGATTGCGGGAATGCGCGAAGTCCGGCCGGTTTTTCTCGATGTGGCGCGCACGCTGGGCGCGAGCAAGCTTCAGCTCGCTACCAAAGTCTACCTGCCGGCGATAACCGGGTACGTCTTTACCGGCGTGAGGCTCGGTCTGGGCGCTTCGGTGACCGGAGCCTTGCTTGCGGAAACAAAAGTCGCCAAGGCGGGGGTGGGGTTCATGATCGTCGAGTATTACAGCCAGTTTCGGATGGCCGACATGTACTCGCTTCTCCTCTTCATCTTCATTCTGGCTGCGGCGGCGAATTGGGCGATGAAGCTTATCTTTTCGATTTTCTTACCGCTTCCGCGCAGCACTCAAGAACCGGGAGTCTTCTTCTAAATCACTGCCGGACGTGCGATGAAGCAAGTCCACGTAGCGCGGCATCCGGCGGAAGCGCATCTGTTGAAGGGATTACTCGAGTCGCAAGGTATTGAAGCTGTCGTTCGCGGGGAAGATTTGTTCGGGGCGCGGGGCGAGGTGCCCGTCACGCCCGAAACCTGCCCCTCGGTGTGGATCGTAGACGACGCCCTGTACGAGAAGGCGAAATCGATCATCTCAGCTTATTTGCGCGGCGAAACTCCAGGGGGAACTCGGAGCAGTTCATGGCGCTGCCCAAACTGCGGCGAGCAGCTTGAACCTCAGTTCACCGACTGCTGGCAGTGTGGAACGGCACGGCCAGGAGATCCATAGAATAGAAAGTGGGCGGGATCCCGCTGTCAATGATCAACCTGGGCTTCCATGGCTGTGATGATCTCCTCCAGGAAGGCCCGGGAAGGGTAAAGATAGGTCAACAGAAGCCCGGCAATGAGGGACAGCCCCAGTTGATCCCACAGGTGGTCGCCAAGGAGCCCCAGTATCAAACCGTAGACCGCGATCGCCTCCGCAAGGGTGAACGCCACGATCTTTCTCATCGCGTATTGGCTCATCCTTGTCCCTCGTTTGGGATTATGGTTTGTCAGCAGCGCTTCTTTTGTCAGGTAGGTTTGCTTCCACCACCAGAGCACCGCGATGATGACGGCCACAACCGTCCAGAGCGTCATGCGGGACACGTCGAAGAGTGTGCTAACACCGGGGACGGCCCCGAAGTGCGAAGCGAATTGGGGCAGCAAAAGATAGCTTACGAGGGCCCCAAGGAAGCCGGCCCAAACAAGCACTAAAGTACTGTGCTGCTTTTCCAACGCCTTCTTGTCTTCACCTGAAACCATTAGCCCTCCCAAATCGGCATGCGGGAATTCTTGCGCCACGCCGGTCCGTCGAATCCTCCCCAATGTCTTGCTCCGTATTGAGCGTGAAGCAAGTCTCGTGCCGGGAGGGGAATGATCAAAAAGCCAGGGACAATAAGGGACAAATCGGTACTATTCGGTTTCAGAAGTGCTATTTTCAGCCCCAGGATGATAAAAATCTGTCACCGAAATGCCTGCCTTGTCCCACTCCACGAAGGGCTTTTGGCGGAAGGGAACGTTGATATGATTCGCTGGCGAAGTTTTTCGCCGAGTTGGCAAGAAGGCGCGGACATGGTAGATACCGGCTACCTCGAACTGTCCGAGGTCCCGGTGAGTCAGAGGTGAAGAGAAGGAGGTAAGAGCTTCGATGAAAAAAGTTTTCGTCACGGCGCTGTTAGTCTTTGTCGCCCTTGGAGTCGGCGCCTCGCAGGGAAGCGCGCAAACTCTCAAGGCCGGGATCACCTCCAAGACTCTCTTTTATCTGCCATTTTATGTCGGGCAGAAAAAGGGTTTTTATAATGCCGAGGGTCTTCAAGTGGAGCTTATTCTTATTGGCCGAAGCGACGTGCAGCTCCAGGCCATGGTTGCCGGCGAGCTCCATTTTGCCAATTTCAATCCCGACGGCATTATTATCTTCAACGAGAAGGGAGGGAACCTCAAGGTAATCGCCGGGACGGTCAATACCGCTCCCTATGTCCTCATCGGGGGCAAGGCCTTCAAAAAGGTCGAAGATCTGCGCGGAGCCCGGGTGGGGGTCTCGGGCTTGAGAGGAGGAGCGACATCGATTCTTCTCTCTTATCTAAAAAGTAAAGGGTTGCTGCATCCCCGGGACTTCTCTTTGGCGGTGGTCTCAGGCGGCACCGCCGCGCGCTTAAGCGCGTTGGAGAGCGGCGCCATAGCGGCAGCGGTCCTGGGCATCCCTTATTCCGACATCGCTATCGATCAGGGCTTTACCAGGCTGGGCGATACGGTCGAAGCCATTCCGACCTATCAGTTCAATGCCATCAACATCAGCCCGGCCTGGGCGGAGAAGAACCGCGCCACGGTAGTGAGATTCTTGAAGGCTCACATCCGAAGTTTGCGCTGGATCCACGAGCAGCCCGGTCAGGCGGCGGAGTTTTTCACCCAGGAGATGGGCGTCAAGCCGCCTTATGCGCGGCGGGGAGTCGACTACTTTACCAAAAATAAGATCTTCCCGATCGACGGATCGGTGACGCTTGAAGGGCTGAAGGTGAACCTCGAAGTCCAGGCCCGCGATGGCGTCTTGAAGGAGCCTTTGCCCCCGCCCGAGAAATACGTCGACGTGAGCTACCTAAGGCAGGCGCAGAAGGAGCTGGGGCCGTAAGATTATTCTTTATAGAGCTTCTTTACGAAGCTTTCTTTCTCCAGCTCGTCGATCAGACTCATATCGACGAACCGTCTCGGATCGGCCGTCTTGGCGGCGGGGATCTTTTCCATCCCGTCAAGGATCGTCTTGACACCCTCCAGCGGCGTGCGCGGCACCTTCAGGATATTGCGCGCCTGCAATACGTAGGAGTCTCGCACCTCGTCCCGGCTCTTCATCCTGGTCCACTTCTGGATCACTCGGATGCTGAACTCCTCATCGTCCAGGTACTTCTTGATCCCCTCCAGGTACGCCCTCATGAAGCGTTTGGCGACATCCCTGCGCTTGTCAATAAACCGCTTTGTGGTGACCACGCTCCCTGTGATGTATGTCCTGTTTATCTTGCTCAGGTCGAAAAGCTCGACGAAGCCGAGCTTCTTTGCCCTGAAGTTGTTGGGAATCGAGATCGAGGCTGCGTCGATCACGTCGTTAGCCAAACCCGTAACAAGCAGCCCCATCTCGTTTAGCTGAACCAGCGTCACGTCCGTTGACGGGTCCAGACCCCACATCTTGAGCAGCGCTCTCGTTAAGGCGTCCGGGGTACCGCCGAACCTGGTGACTCCGATTCTCTTTCCCTTCAGCTCCTGCGGCGTTTTTATCTTCGGATTGACGATGAAGCTGTAGAGAGGCTTGTCAAGAATCGTGGCCATGAATACCGTGTCCGCGCCGTTCAGGTTGGCGCTCACGCACGCGTCTGTCACCGACTGCGCAACCGACACCTCGCCCGCCAGCAGAGCCTGCATAGCCGTAATGCTGCTGGCGTGAATAAGCTCGACCTCCAGGCCATTTTTTTTGAACAAACCACCGTCCAGAGCGATCCAGGGTATGGCCTGATTCACGGTTATCGCGCTGTAGGCGACCCGCAAAGGAATCAGGGCCTCTTGTGAAGTCGCCGCCCTGGTGGCGTCTTCCAGCGCGGTTACCAGCGCAACAATGGAAAGACCGGCAGAGAGAAGGCGAGGAATCCTCCTAGGTCTGCTCATTCTTAACCCTCCAGGCTCTTAGTACTCCGAACTTGTATTACGGATACGACCGCTTGGCAAGCCCGGCGCGATGAGCGCCAACCCCGATTTCTATCCGGTGGGCTTGACTCAAGAGCGGCGTTCAGAACTCAGGTCGAATACCGCCGGGATGTACGGCTCGTTTATCGGTCAAGCGCGACATGAGAAGAGAGCGCAGCACCAATCTTGCGGTTAAGGTATTGCGCGATTACCTTCGCGACGGCTTGGTTCCCGAAGGGCGTGAAATGTCCGGTGGGCCGGCCATTGTGGTACATGATCATTTGTTCGTAAACGACCTTGCGCGAATACTCCCGCGGAAGCACCTCCATCAAATCGATCGTCCCAAACGAGGGATACTTCTCGGCAAGCCGTTTCCAAATAGCCGCAAGATGACCCCGGTCGCAGCAGTAGTTGTTAAGGCCCTCATCGGTCGCGAGGTGAGCGCCGGTCGGGATGTAAAGAAAGATCACTTGCGATCCATCTCGCTCGGCCGCGTTTAGTACCGCCGTGAATATCTTTTCAACGAGCGGATCCCAACGGCGATAGTAAGCTTCATGCGGGTGTGGATCGAGAATACCGTAGAAGGCCGAGCGTAGCAGCGCGAATGTGTAGCTCAAGGGCCACAGCTTTTTGCGCAGCCCTCGATACACTTCTTCAGGAGGCGGAATCGGCACCTTCGCGAGGACGAGTTCGCCTGCCGCGTCCAGCCGAAAAACCGGTTTGGCGAAGCGAAAAAATGTGAGCGGAACTCGAACGTAGTCGGGACCGAAGACTCCGAAGATCAGGACATCAGGCCGGTAAGATCTTCCGTACTTTAAGTATTTGGCCGCTGCCTGATCGATGCCATAAGCCTTCACGCCCATGTTGAGGACCTCGTTCGAGGCCAGCTCTTGCTCCAAATAAGACGAGTAGGTTTGGTTCGTTTCCACCTCCGATCCGTAGGTATAGGAATCGCCGATTGCAAGAACCCGGAAGACGCCCGGAGGTTTGGCGACCGAGTAGGTTCGCGCATTTCGAAGGCGCCCCGGAGTATCCCAACCCAGTTCAGGATCGTGCAAAAATCCGTGGAGATCGCCTCCGAGCGCGCCCTGTCTGCGCAAGACTCCGTAGTCCCTTACAAAGGCACGTTCCCATCCCTCGCTGGCGATTTCAGGCTTGAATTGGAGGTCATTGAAAAAGGTCTCCAGTGGCCTCGTTACCCGGAGGTATGTCTCCGAAACGGCCAGAGCCACTACTACTGACCCGACAAGCAAAGCACTGCGAAACAGCCGCTCTTTGCCATCTTTGCCGAGTCCTTCCATGGTCGTCGCTACATCTTGTCCTATGGTTCTTGTTAAGAGACAGAGGGTTCGTCAGTCGCCCCTTCGATGTGCGGTGCGCTGTCCTCGTGAGGGAAAGCCAGGGTGGCTTCAGGGGGCAGGTGAAGCCAGATCTCCTGACCCGGCTCGAACCGGGCTGACGGCGGTCGCTTCATCTGGAGAGCGTTGGGACCGACCCGGACCTCATAGAGGAACGCGTCGCCCAGGAAGTGGCGCGCGGTCACAGAGGCCCGCAGGACGTTGGGGCCGGGGCCGGAGGCCGGTGTCAGATCCTCGAGCCGGACGCCGACCCAAACCGGGCCGCTCGCGGGAGCGCCGTCTGTTCGTGTCACCGTCAACACTCCGCCTACCGTGGAGACCGACGCGATCCCTGCCTGCGCCGACTCCACGGTGCCCTCGAAAAAGTTCATGTCCCCGAGAAACCGGGCAACGAACATGCTCTTCGGGCGATCGTATAGCTCCTGCGGGGATCCTTCCTGACGTATCACCCCGCAGTCCATCACGGCGATGCGGTCTCCCATCACGGCGATGCGGTCTCCCATCACCATGGCTTCAGCCTGATCGTGCGTGACGTAGAGCGTCGTGATGCGGATTCGCTTGGTAAGGCGCGTCAACTCCATCCTGAGCTGCGCGCGTAACCTCGCGTCAAGATTGGAAAGGGGCTCGTCCATCAGGAGCAGCTTCGGCTCGAGCGCAAGCGCTCGCGCCAAGGCGACGCGTTGTTGTTGCCCGCCCGAGAGGCGGGTTACAGGGCGGTAGATCTGCTCTGTTAAACGCAGCAGATCCACAACTTCTGCCACGCGCCGCTTGACATCTTGACTGCGGAGGCGCCGTGACCCATGGCGAAGGGGAAACGCAATATTGTCAAACACGTTCAAGTGCGGCCAGAGCGCGTATGACTGGAAGACCATCGCCACCGGCCGGTCCTCGGGCGGGATGAAAATACTACGCGAACGGGAGAAGACAAGTTGGCCATCGATCAGGATCTCACCGTCGGTCGGCTCGTCCAGCCCGGCCACGCAGCGCAGCGTAGTCGTCTTCCCTGAGCCGGAAGGACCGAGGAGAACGTAGAACTCGCCCTCGACCAACTCAAAGCTCACGTCTCGCACCGCCTCCACGGGCAACTCATTCCTGCCTGTGGGGGGAAACGTCTTTCTGAGCCGATCTACCCGAACCACCTGCGGGCCTCTCGTCTAAATCGAAGTGCGGCGGACAAGGCGCTGGAAGGCGACCACCAGACAGCCGATAAAGAGCAGCAGGATCACCCCCATGGCGCTGGCGACAGACACGTACCCTGAGGCGTTAAACCCCCATATTGCAGTAGAGATCACCTGTGTATTCGGTCGTGCGAGCATGAGCGGCACGCTCAGCTCCCGCAGGGCCAAGAGCGCTATCCAGAACCAGGAGAACATCAAGGCAGGCTTTACCGTGGGCACGAGAATCGAGAGAAAAGACCGGCCGCGCGGGACACCCGAGATGAGACAGGCTTCCTCAAGCTCTTGGTGAACCTGGAGCATGGCACTCGATATAGTCCGATTGGCCCAGGCGAGGGACCGGGTCGCCAACGCAAGCACTATGATCCAAATGGTTGTGTAGATCGGAACAATCTTATAGATCGAGATGCCTATGTACAGAAACACGAGCGCCACGACAATACTGGGCACCGCAACGGTCGCCATCACTACAAGCTCGGTCGGTTTTCTAGCAGCGAACTGGGTCCGGGTGGTGAGCCAAGCGATGCACGTAGCTATGCCCACGACGAGCGTCGACACGGCAAGCATCATGGTCAAGCTATTGACTAACACCAGCGGTAATTCCTGAAAAGCAGTCCTGTAAGCTTTTAAGCTTACAGAATTAAGCGCCTCAAGCGAGAAGGGCTGTACGTAGGGCAACAGGGAAACCCAGATCAGCATGAAGACCGGAATGACCATCTCGATCGCCATGTAAACGCTGATAAAGGCCCACGCCAGCGCCTTTGCACGGCGGCTCAAACGGATGGTGGCTTGCTGTCCACGTTTTCCCGTAACCACAGCGTACTTCTCACCGCGACGGACCGACCAGAGGTAGAAGAAGCTAAGCAGAGCCACGACCATGAAAGCGAGCACACTGAGAGCGGCCGCCTCGCCGTATTGTGGATCGGCATCCGTTGGCGGGTGAGTGAGCCAGTATAGCCACGTCGAAAACACGAAGATCCGCACAGGCAGGCCGATCATGCCCGGGTAATCGAACATTTCGATGGCAAGGACGAAGTAGTAAATGGCGGTCGCAAGTAACGCCGGGCCTACTAAGGGAAGCACGATCCGCGTCGTCACAACCCACTTTCCGACGCCGCTCACAAATCCAACCTCCTCCAGGGCAGCGTCAATGGAGCCAAAGGTCGGGACGACCATGAAGAATGCCCCGGTGACCATCGCCGCACCCTGAAAGAAGATAATCCAATAGAGCGAGTAGATATTGAAGGGAGGACTCTCGAAGCCGAAGATATCTTTGGCGATCGTGTTGGCGATGCCATTGGACGGGTTAAACATAAAAATGTACGCCATCGCAACGAGGAATCCGGGGACCGCGATCCTTACGGTGAGCAGTGTGAGCAGGAGACCCTTGCCCGGCAGGTCCGTGCGCGTATACAGCCACGCGAACGGCACGACGAAAAACCACATCACCGCAACGCTGCCGGTGCCTAATAGAAGCGTATTGCGAAAGACTTCCCAGAAATAACTATTTCGAAAGACGCTTCTAAAGTTGGCGAGACTGAAAGGGCCCGGGTCCAGAAGCGTCCCTTCTTTCAAGCTCGCCACCGCTAGCACGATTAATTGACC
>JACPFH010000289.1 GCA_016183075.1 Deltaproteobacteria bacterium
AAACTTCCCGTCATCATGGGCCACTCGGGGTTGGTGGAAGGGGTCAGGGAGGTGGTCGAGCTGGCAAAGAAATATGACAACGTTCACATGGACAGCTCGGGTGTGGGATGGCTGCCTTTCTTTTGCGAGTCAATCTCATGGGCCGGAGCTGACCGGGTCATGTACGGTTCGGATCACCCATTCAATCCCATGGATTGGGAGATCCAAAAGATCGTCAAACATGCCCAGAGCCATCTTAAGCTCAAGATTGAAGACCTGCGCAAGATCATGGGGGGCAATATTCGGCGGCTCTTGAAGCTCGGTTGAGGAAGAGCCGGCGGACTTTTTTTCTAAGCAACTAGGAAAATTGAGGAGTCGTTAGTGTGGTTTTGTCACTCTTGTCATTAAGGTACCATGATTTGTCACTTCCGAAGTTTCTCATAATCCATCCTTCCACAAGATAAGCTAGGGCAATTTAAAGGCTTTTTGCTGTCGCATGCAGAGGTCACCCGATGGCATAGCGTTTGCTTCAGAGCGCTTACAGCCTCTTCATTGTGCTGCGAGCTAAGTTGCGAGAACGAAAAAGTAGATTTGTCGAGACACGAATGGAAGCGGCAAGATCAGTTCGCAGGGCGGGAATTTCCGAGCATTGGGAGGCCAACCCTCTGCTCTCTTCGGTGTTTGTGCTGTGGCGCTCCCTGGCCGCGCGGGAGCACGAAGGCGCATTAGGCGGCGGCTTCGATGCAAGCGGAAAATCGGCCCGGCTTAAGAAAACAGGAGCTTTACGCAAGGCCGGGCGGTAACCCAAACGCGGGCATTTCGGCCGGCTTACAAAGTGAGGCGTTTGCCATCATAACGGAGCGGGGATACGGCTATGGACAAAAACAAGATCATGTTGGTTGACGACAACCGCGACCTGGTAACCGTGGTCAAAGTGACGCTCGAGAACAAGGGATATAACGTCCGAAGCGCCTACAACGCAAAGGAGCTATTCGCCTGCCTGGAAGAGCAAAAGCCGGATCTTATCGTTCTCGACGTGATGATGCCGCAAATGGACGGCTTGGAGGTGCTCAAGCGGCTTAAAGCCGCCCAGGAGACTTCCGCGATCCCGGTTATTCTGCTAACCGCAAAGTTTCAGTACGAGGACATCCTAAACGCTTACCAGCTCGGAGCCGACGTTTATATTACCAAGCCGTTTACCAGCTCGCAGTTGCTTGCCGAGATCAGGCGCGTCCTGAGCGGGCAAAGCTCCCGGGTCTCCCAGGCCTAGCAAGCTCTGCCGAAACGCCGCTGGTTTGACACGCTTGCGGATTGCTGGCGCAGGGAGCATTCGGCTATCCGTCGCCTTCCTATGCTCAGGGAAATCTTTTCTGCTCTTCAAGTGACGAAAACCGGAAATTATGGAAAGAACTCTCGCCTCGAAGCGCGCCTGACTGAACCATGCCGGATCACTGGCTTGTCCCGCATGCGTAGGAATTCTTTTCCAGGCAACCAATTATCGCATTCGGGAAGTTTCATGGAGGCTTGGCACGAACCGTGCTTGTTGTAGGATTAACAACCGGTTTGGGTGGCGTCAGGTGATGAGCGCGAAGAAGACCATAATTGTCGTCGATGACCACGCCGACATGGTCACCGTCACGAGGACCATTCTCGAGACAAAAGGATACAGCGTAATCCCCGCGACGAGCGCGGAGGAGCTTTTTTACCGGTTGGACGAACAAAGGCCGGACCTTATCCTCCTCGACATTATGATGCCTGACATGGACGGTTTGCGGGCCCTAAGGCAGATCAGGGGTCGCCCCGATACCTCCTCCGTTCCTGTGATGTTGGTTACAGCGAAAGTGCAGTACCAAGATATTTTGGCCGGCTACAAAGAAGGCGCGGACTATTATCTCACCAAACCTTTTACCAGCAGCCAGCTCCTCAACGGGGTCAATATCCTTCTCAAGGACGGGGACCGGCCTTCCTAGCTTGATGCAGCCTAGTTTGCTTTGGCTCTGAGCTTCTGCAGCATTCCCCGGTATTTATTCCTGTCACTAAAGAGCTGCAAAATAAATTCCTCCTGCGTGATGACGCCTTTTTTTATCAGGAGCTTTGCCAGAGCATCTGCGGTGGCCAAAGTGGAAACCGTGAGCTCATCCAACCCGAAAGTGCTTTCGAAATCCCACGCCGCCATTGTGCCTCCTCGGAGCTTTTTTGAATCTCTTCTCTTCTTTATCCGGAGTGCCCGTGTTTGGACAACGTATATCGCGTAGTGCAAAAAATTGACAGGGGCGGAGCCTTTTCGATCGGCTGCGTTTGTGCCTGGTTGACAAGGCCGGGGCACCTCCGTAAGCTTCCGCAGGGCCAATACCGAAGAGAGAGAAAAAGCCGGGAAGGAAGCCACGAATGCCTTATGCACAGGCTGGCGATGTTCGCATTTATTATGAGGCCTTCGGTAAGGGGGCGCCTTTTCTTTTCGTCTCTGGCACCGGCTGGCCGGGCGAGCCCTGGAAGATCTACCAGGTACCTGCCTTTGCCGATCGCTGCCGCGTGATCGTATACGACCACCGCGGTGTGGGCGGTTCGGATGCCCCGGATGAACCCTACTCCACCCGGCAGTTTGCGAGCGACGCGGCTAATTTACTGGATGCCATCGGTGTGGCGGAGCCGGCGCATATTCTCGGCCATTCGATGGGCGGACGCGTATGCCAGTGGCTCGCCCTCGACCACCCTGGAAAAGTCCGCAGTATGATCCTCGCCGCTTCCGGTTCCGGTGCGATGGGAGACCCTGACTACCCGCGGGAGCTCGCGCTTCACAGCATCGAGAGCATGATCGAGCACGGGTACGAAGAGCATATACGCCGGCACATGAAAAGCCCTTTTTTCTTCCCTGGCGAATTCGTCAAGAACCATCCTGAGGAGGTCGAGCGGTTGTTTCAGGCCTTTTGGCGGCGCCGGCCGAAACTGAGGCCGTATTTGCGTCACGTCATCGCGCGCAACCAGCACGAGACGGAGACTTTTCTTGATCAAATCTCCGTGCCCACGCTCGTGCTCGTGGGAGGTGAAGATTCAGCGCGCTCTGATACCGGAAATCACGTTCGGTCCTCGGAGTATCTGCGCGACCACATCCCAGGCGCTCGCTACGCTCTCGTCGAGGGCTGTGCCCACGGATTCTTTTGGCAGAAGCCGCAAGAGACGAACCGGATCATTTCGGAGTGGCTTGAAAGCCACTGAGGCCCGGTCCTGGCTGAAAAGTCGGATTTGCTTGTGTAGGAGAGCCAGGCACGGGACGGGTCGATCCCGCGTGGATACCTTCGGGCGATTCATTCGCCGCAATCGTGATCTCTTCGGGTTGTAATTCGCTTTCGGTTGGTGTAAGCGTGCGTGAAACCATGAAATCGCTGAACGCTTCTCCGTCACTTGCGGTGCCATTTTCTGCGTGGAGCCGCTTGGCCACGACTTGCATTGCTCACATGACCGAGCATCTCTACGTCGGCATCATCACTGTCGTTCTTCCTGTGATAGCGACCGCGCTCGGCATGAATATGGCACAGGCAGGTTTTCTGGTCTCGATTCGCTCGCTTGCGGCCGGGCTTTCCAACGTTCCCTCAGGGCTGTTGGCAGACCTGATCCATCGAAGGAGCCTTCTGCTCGGCCTCTCGCTGATCCTGCTCGGCGTCTCCAGCCTGCTCATGAGCTTTGCCGCCAACTACTGGGTTCTCCTCGCCTTCATGGTTTTGGGAGCCGTCGGTGCGGGCAGCTTCCACCCACAGTCGTTGACGATTCTCTCGGCTGCCTATCGCGAGCGTCGAGCGCTCGCTCTTGGAGTTCATGATAGCAGCGGCAACTTGGGCGAGATCATTGCGCCGCTGACGATTGGAACGCTTCTGACTTTTATCGATTGGCGCAGCACGCTGCAGATCTGGGCTGTTCCGGGCCTCGCCGTTGGTCTGCTCTACGTCCTGTTCTGTTCCGAAATCCGCACGACGGCCTCCGTTTCGCGCGCGACCTTCAAGCGCGCGCTCTGGTACGATGTCGTCACGAACCGCGCGGTGTTTGCGCTGTTTCTGATTTCGGTGTTTCGCGCGATGGGGCAGACGAGCCTTTTGGCATTCCTGCCGCTCTATCTGACTCTCGATCTCAAGCTTCCCGTGGGGGCGATGGGCTTTTATATATCGCTGCTATTCCTCTTCGGTGGCATCGCTCCTTCTCTCTCCGGCTACCTTTCCGATCGGATCGGTCGCGCGCCCTTGATGATCTGGGGCTCGGCGCTGAGCGCGGCTGCGATTGCGGTGCTCCCATTGCTCGCCCAGGGTATTGCGTTAGGCGTCGGCTGCTCCGCGGTCGGGACGCTGCTTTGGGCTTTGCGGCCGGTTATTTTCGCCGCGGCCATGGAGTCGGCGCCGGCCGAGATGGGGGGAAGCCTGGTCGGCTTTATCTACACCGGCAACATGGGGCTCTCTTTCATTGCGCCTATCGCGGCGGGTTTCGTCGCGGACGCTTATGGTCTCGCAGCGGCCCTGTCGTTGATCGCTGTCTTTCCGCTTTTGGCCTGCTTCGTGGCCATTAGTTCGCTGATGGCTGCACGTTCCAGGCCCTAAAGCATGCCTCGGTCGCTGAAGCTGAAGTAGCGCTCGTGCCCGATGACAACGTGATCGAGAACCCTGACGCCGATAAGCTCGCCGACTTCCTTCAGCCTGCGCGTAATCTCCAAATCTTCCGGGCTGGGCGCGGGATCGCCGCTCGGGTGATTGTGGACGAAGATCACGGCCGCGGCGGATTCCCTTATCACCGGGTTGTAGACCTCCCGGGGATGCACCAGAGAAGCGGTCAGCGAGCCTTCGGAGATCTTTACGTCGCGAATTTTTCGGTTTTTGTTGGTGAGAAGAACCGCGTAGAAAATCTCCCTTTTTTCTTTTTCCAGTTGCTCCCGAAAGTGGCGATAGACGTCCTCGGAAGACCGTAGCGGGCTTCCCGCCTCCCACCTCGCCCGCTGCAGGCGCCGGCCGATTTCCAGGCCCGCCTTGAGCTGGGCGATCTTTGCCGGGCCGATACCTTTGAAAGTTCTTAGCTCGTGAATCGACGCGGTATCGATGCCCTTGAGGCCTTTGAACTCCTTAAGCAAAAGCCGGGCGTGATCGACGGCGTTCTCCCCGGTGCTCGCGTTTCCCGTTCGAAGAAGAATAGCCACGAGCTCGGTTTCCGTGAGCGATTCGGCTCCCCGGTCGAGGAGTTTTTCCCTGGGCCGGTCCTGTTCCGGCCACTCTTTGATTGTCCTGTATGGGCGAGCCATAAGAGCCTTTCGGAGACGCGGGGATTTTATAGCACAGGCCTGCCTTTCACTCCAATACGCTTAGAAGGAAGCCTTTCAGGTATTCCCCTTCTGGATGGTGGAGACTCACCGGGTGGTCCGGTGGATGGGCCAATCTTTTGATGAGCTGGACTCTACGGGAGGCATCCACGGCCGCGCCGAAAACGATCTTCTGAAAGAGGTCCAAAGAAACATGTTGAGAGCAGCAAAAGGTGAGAAGGAACCCGGTGGGCTTTAGCAGGCCCAGCGCGTGGAGGTTGAGGAACTTGTAGCTTCCCGAAGCCGGTTCGACATCCGCACGCTTCAAGGCCAGCGATGGCGGATCTACAATGACAATGTCGAAAGAGCTTTTGCAATGCTTGAGATAGGAAAAGGCGTCTGCTTTGACGAGTTCGCCCTCGGCTAAGGAAAGATTGTTGAGAGCGAGATTCTGTTTGGCCAACTCCACGGCTGGTCTCGATGACTCGACGGAGATAACCTGCTTCGCCCCGCCTCTGAGGGCATAGGCGGCAAAAGCCCCGGTGTAGGCGAAACAGTTAAGAACCGTCTTGTCTTGCGCCAGCGAGGAGAGGAGCAGACGGTTATCGCGCTGATCGAGAAAGAATCCGGTTTTTTGCCCACCACCGGGGGTAAACCCTCTTCTTCTCTTACTCCGCCTTCACTACGCTCGTAGATGCCCCGCGACGGAAAAAGAGCCACGAGAGAATCCGCGACCGAGTCCTTTAACGAATCTATGCCAGCAGTAAAAAACTGGACCACCAAGAAGTCGCCGTAGCGGTCCACCGCCAGCCCGGGGAGGAAATCACCTTCGCCGTTTACCAGACGGTAGGCGTCGCAAGAAAAAGGGAGGTGTTTTTCCCTGAGAGCCGCTGCCTGTGAAAGGCGTCGCGTGAAAAAGGCTCGGTCGATATTTTCGTCCCGCCAAGTGAGTACGCGGACACGTATCTGCGACCGGGGACTATAAAGGCCGCGCGCGAGCCAGCGCCCGTCCCTGTTACAAACGTCGCAGATCGCAGTCGCCTCGGAATCGCCTTCGACCTTTTCGATGGCGCCGGAGAAGATCCATGGGTGACCGTTCAAGACAGGCCGCTCTCTGCCTTTTTTCAGAAATACCTTCATTGAGCTATCAGCAGTCAGCGATCAGCGGTCAGCTAAGAAGGTAGGTTTGTTGTATCTGTTGTCTTTGTGTTGGCTGAGTGCTGAA
>JACPFH010000041.1 GCA_016183075.1 Deltaproteobacteria bacterium
ACGGTTCATCCGAAAGGAACCTATCTCTGCATGGAGGGGCCGCAGTTTTCGACCCGGGCCGAGTCTTTGCTCTACCGGCGCTGGGGCGCCCACGTGATCGGCATGACCAATCTCCAGGAGGCCAAGCTCGCCCGCGAGGCCGAGATCTGTTTCGCCACCCTGGCGCTGGCGACGGATTACGATTGCTGGAACCAGAGCGCAGGCGATGTCGAGATCGAGGAGGTGCTAAAGGTGCTCAAGCAAAACGTCGAGCTCGCGCAGCGAATGATCCGTCGGGCCGTGCATGCCCTGCCACCTGACCGCTCGTGCTCGTGCGCCTTCTCGTTACAAGACGCGATGATTACGGAAAGGCCGAAGATCCCCAAGAAGCTCTTGCGTGACTTAAAACCGATCATCGGCAAGTACCTATGAAGTTCAACGTGCGAGGTTCAAAGTTCAACGTTGAACATGGAACATTGAACGTTGGACGATTTTTGATATGAGCATCCTGGTCGTCGGAACGGTCGCCTTTGACTCGATTGAGACTCCTTACGGCTCGGCCGAGCGAGTCCTCGGAGGATCCGCTTCCTACTTCGCCGTGGCGGCAAGTTTCTTTTCGCCGGTGAAAATCGTCGGAATCATCGGCCACGATTTTCCCGCGGAATACCTGGAGCTCTTTTCCCGCCGCGGCGTCGATCTGGAGGGATTGCAGCGAGATCACGGAGACACCTTCCACTGGCGCGGCCGTTATCACGAGGACTTGAACGTGCGGGACACCGTTGAGCTTCACTTAAACGTCCTTACCAGGTTTTCTCCCCGCCTCCCCGAGTCGTACCGCAATGCCGAGTACGTGTTTCTGGGTAACATCGATCCGTCGATTCAGATGGAGGTCTTGGATCAGATAAAATCGACGCGTATGGTAGCGTGCGACACGATGGACCACTGGATCCAAGGCGCCAAGAGCGAGCTTGCAAAGGTGCTCCCCCGGATCGAGATCCTCGTGATCAATGACTCCGAGGCCAGGCTTCTCAGCGGCGAGCATAACATCGTGCGCGCGGCGCGATCGATTCTCCGGATGGGACCCAGAGTTGTGCTGATCAAACGGGGAGAATACGGGGTGCTGCAATTTTCGGAATCTTCCGTCTTTGCCACTCCGGCTTACCCTCTCGAGGAGGTATTTGATCCGACCGGGGCGGGTGACTCCTTCGCGGGCGGATTTCTGGGTCATCTTGCCCGCTCGTGGGACGGGAGCGAGGGCAGCCTCAGGCGCGCGATCGTTTACGGGAGCGTTGTCGCCTCGTTCACGGTCGAAGACTTCGGCCTGAAGCGTTTGGCAGCCCTGTCGGTCGAGGAGATCGAGGAGCGCTACCGTCGCTTCATCGAGCTCACGGATTTTCATACGTAGGGAGATGGAACTGTCGATCGTTATCCCGGTCTACAACGAGGAGGAGAACCTGGAGCCTCTGATCCGCGAGACGACTCGGGCTTTAGCGCCTTCGGGCAAAAGCTACGAGATCATCGTCGTGGACGACGGCAGCAACGACAAGAGCTATGCGATCCTAACGCGTTTGCACGGCACGGAAACGCGCCTCAAGGTGGTTCGCCTCAGACGTAATTTCGGCCAGACCGCGGCGGTCGCCGCGGGCTTGGCACACGCTCAAGGCGAGGTCATCGTCGCGATGGATGGTGACGGGCAGAACGATCCGGGAGATATCCCTGCGCTGCTGGCCAGGCTGGACGAGGGCTTCGATCTCGTGAGCGGGTGGCGCTTTCCGCGGCAAGACCCTTTCTGGAGCCGGCGCCTGCCATCGTCGATCGCCAACGCGCTGATTTCCTGGATGACTCAAGTGAAGCTCCACGACTACGGTTGCACCCTGAAGGCAATCCGAAGGGATACGGCCAAGGACTTAAAGCTCTACGGGGAGATGCATCGCTTCATCCCCGCTATTGCGTATGAGCGCGGGGCGCGCATCGCCGAGATCAAGGTCCACCACCGCCCCCGGCACGGCGGGAAATCCAAGTATGGGCTCGCGCGCACCTTTCGCGTGGTGCTCGATCTGCTGACGGTGAAATTCCTGCTCAGCTATGGGACTCGCCCGCTCCACATTTTCGGGCTCCTCGGACTGCTAAGCGGCGTCGTCGGCTTGCTTCTGGCCGTTTTTCTGACCGCACAGAAGCTTTTTTACGGCGTCGATATCGGGGCCCGGCCGCTCCTGTTGCTCGCCGTCCTTTTGATCGTGATCAGCTTTCAATTCGTGACCATGGGCTTGCTCGGGGAAATGATCGTGCGCACTTATCACGAATCCCAGGACAAGCCGATCTACGCTATTAAAGAGATTTTGGAAGCACGGAGGACAGCGTGAACCTCGCGGTGATCGGGACGGGGTATGTGGGTCTCGTGGCGGGCACGTGTTTCGCCGAAAGCGGCAACGATGTCATGTGCGTCGACATCGACGAGGCCAAGATTGCAACTTTGAAGTCGGGCAGCGTGCCTATCTACGAACCCGGATTGGAGGAGCTGGTGCGGCGCAACGTCAAGGAGCAGCGGCTCGCTTTCACCATGGACCTGGCAGCCGCGGTGCGCCAGGCATCGATCGTCTTCATCGCTGTCGGCACGCCGCAGCGAGAAGACGGCGGGGCCAACACGAAACAGGTTCTCACTACCGCCGAGGCGATCGCGCTTGCTATGGACGGCCCGAAGGTTATTGTGACCAAGAGCACGGTGCCGGTGGGAACCGCGGACGAAATCCGGCGCCTGATGGCAGCAACAACGCAACACGCCTTTTCGGTGGTTTCGAATCCGGAGTTCATGAAGGAAGGCGCGGCGGTCGAAGATTTCATGAAACCGGACCGCGTGGTCCTGGGAGGAGAGGATCCCGGCGCTATCGATCTGCTGCGGGAACTTTACGAGCCCTTCGTGCGGACCGGAAATCCGATACTGGTGATGGACGCGCGCAGCGCCGAGATGAGCAAGTACGCGGCCAACGCGATCTTGGCCACCAAGATCTCTTTCATCAACGAAGTCGCGAATTTGTGTGAAAAAGTTGGCGCTGACATCAACGAGGTTCGCCGCGCGATCGGCCTCGATCGCCGTGTCGGGCCGCATTTCATCTTTCCCGGAGCGGGTTACGGCGGATCCTGCTTCCCCAAAGATGTCCGGGCGATGATCGCCATGGGCGAGCCGGACCTGGGCATGGATCTGCTCCGGGCCGTAGACCGGGTGAACGAGCGGCAGAAAAGCCTGCTGGCAGACAAGGTCAAGCGCCACTTCGGGCCGGATCTTTCCGGGCGCACTTTCGCGGTGTGGGGCCTCGCCTTCAAGCCCCGGACCGACGACATGCGGGATGCCCCATCCATCACCGTCGTGGAGTCGTTGCTCCGAGCCGGCGCTCGGCTCCAGGCTTACGATCAGGAAGCCGTGGCGGAGGCGGAGAAAATTTTTGGCTCGCGCATCCGCTACGAGCGCGAATTTCGCTTACATGAAACAGCTCATGAAAAGCCCTGTCATTTTCGATGGCCGCAACATCTATGAGGCGGCGGAGCTGAGAAAGCTCGGGTTCGTCTATTACTCGATCGGCGGGAAAGATGGCTAGAATCCTCATCACCGGTGGGGCGGGATTCATCGGCTCTCATCTGTGCGCGAGCTTTTTGGGGCGAGGCGACACGGTCATCTGCGTCGACAACGTTTCCACGGGCAACGAGGGAAACCTCGCCTCCTTTCGCTCGCAGCCTCGCTTTACGTTCATCGACCATGATGTGACCCGTTTCATCGAGATCAAGGGCGCTGTCGATGCCGTGCTCCACTTCGCCTCGCCGGCGTGCCCCGCGGACTACCTTGAGATGCCGATCCAAACGCTCAAGGTGGGCTCATTAGGAACCCACAACGCTCTCGGACTTGCCAAAGACAAAAAGGCCCTCTTTTTCCTGGCCTCGACCTCGGAGGTGTACGGCGATCCCCTGATCAAACCCCAGCGCGAGGACTATTGGGGCAACGTGAACCCCATCGGCCCGCGCGGCGTCTACGATGAGGCGAAGCGATTTGCCGAAGCCATGACGATGGCCTATCACCACTATCACGGTCTAAACACCCGCATCGTGCGGATCTTCAACACGTATGGCCCCCGCATGCGTATGAACGACGGCCGGGTGGTGCCCAATTTCATC
>JACPFH010000042.1:0-4131 GCA_016183075.1 Deltaproteobacteria bacterium
ACCGCAGGCGAGTCTTCGTGGAGTTGGACAATAAAGGAGAGAAGATCTATCAGGCGCTGCTCGAGTCGGAGATGGAGATGATCATCGCCATGATGGACGCGCTCAAGCCGGCCGAACAGGACGCCCTGCTCGACACTCTCGGTAAGGCCATGGGCTCGCTGGAGGAATGAGCTTTTTTGCCGAGTTGATTCGCGGGTTGAACGTGAGGCTTACGATATTTGTTTGGCGGTTGGACGTTTAGGATTTAAGCAAAGGTGCAACGGAAGGAGAATTAAGATGACCGAGAGGGAGATGACCTTGAGTGTTGGCGGCATGAGCTGTGCCTCGTGCGTGGCAAAGATCGAGGAGGCGTTGCGGTCGGTTGCGGGCGTTCAGAGCGCCGAGGTGAATTTCGCAACGGAGAAGGCGTCCGTTCGCTTCGATCCCGACCAGGTACAGTTTTCCCGGCTCACACAGGCGATCGAGGATGCGGGTTACGAGGTGGTCAAGCAAAAGGTATCATTTGGCGTCCAGGGCATGAGCTGCGCCTCGTGCGTGAACCACATCGAGGACGCGCTGCGGGGTCTCGACGGCGTTCTTCAGGCGAACGTCAACCTTGCCACCGAGAAAGCTACGGTTGAATACCTGCCAGGCGTCGTGGATCTTCCAGCCATGAGGCAAGCAGTTGCGGACGCTGGCTACGAGGCGTTGGCCTCCGAAGACGAGGCCGTGGACAAGGAAAGGGCTGCGCACGAAGTCAAGGTCCGCGAGCTCAAGATCAAGATCGCACTTGGCGCGCTCATCAGCATCCCGGTCTTTTTTGGAAGCTACCCTTCACTTTTTCCCTGGGTCCCCGAGGCCCTTCAGAACTTCATCGTCCTCTGGCTCCTGACCACTCCAGTTCAGTTCTGGGTTGGCTGGCAGTTTTATAAAGGGACGTGGGCGGCGCTCAAACATAAGACCACCGACATGAATACCCTGATCGCCGTCGGCACCTCCGCCGCTTACTTTTACAGCATCGGATTGATCCTCTTTCCCTCCTTTTTCGAGGCCGAGGGAGTTGCCCGCGAGGTCTATTTCGACACCTCGACGATCATCATCACCTTGATCCTTTTGGGCCGCTACCTTGAAGCCGTGGCCCGCGGGCGGACCTCAGAGGCGATCAAGAAACTGATCGGCATGCAGGCCAAGACGGCGCGCGTCATTCGCAGTGGCAAGGAAGAAGACATCCCCATGGAAGACGTGGTCCCTGGGGATCTCATTGTGGTGCGGCCCGGGGAGAAGGTGCCCGTCGACGGGGTGATCCGGGAAGGCTACTCCAGCCTCGATGAATCCATGATCACCGGGGAGAGCATCCCGGTGGACAAAAAAGCCGGTGATGAAGTCATCGGCGCGACTATCAATAAGACCGGCGCCTTCAAGTTCGAGGCAACCAAAGTGGGCAAGGAGACGGTCCTCGCTCAGATCATCAAACTTGTGGAGCAGGCTCAGGGATCGAAGGCGCCGATCCAGCGTCTGGTCGATAAAGTGACAAGCTATTTCGTGCCGGCGGTCATCGCTATCGCCCTGATCACGGCCGGCATCTGGTACTTCTGGGGACCTGAACCGGCGCTAACCTACGCGCTGCTCAACTTCGTGGCCGTGCTCATCATCGCTTGCCCCTGCGCGCTCGGACTTGCCACCCCGACCTCGATCATGGTGGGCACCGGCAAGGGGGCCGAGAGCGGCATCTTGATTCGCAGCGGCGAGGCGCTCGAGACCGCGCACAAGCTCACAGCGGTTATCTTCGACAAGACCGGGACGCTCACCAGGGGAGAGCCGGCGCTGACCGATCTCGAGGCCACAGATAGCTTTGATGAAGAAAGACTCCTTATGCTCGCGGCAAGCGCCGAGAGAGGTTCCGAGCATCCGTTGGGCGAGGCTATTGTCCGCGAAGCCAAGGAAAGAGCTATCGAGCTTTTCGAGGCCGCGGATTTTGCCGCCCTTCCCGGCAAGGGGATCTTTGCGCGTATCGACGGGCACGAGGTCCTCGTGGGCAACCGAAAACTGATGGATGAGAAAGGAATCTCTTTGAACGGTCTGGATGAGCGCGCGCGCCGTCTCTCCGAGCAAGGGAAGACTCCGATGTACTTGACGGTAAATGGACGGGCTGCCGGTATTGTGGCCGTGGCCGATACGCTCAAGGACAACTCCGAAGAGGCGGTGCGCCAGCTTCACCGGCTCGGCCTCAAGGTGGTGATGATCACCGGCGATAACCGCAGAACGGCTGAGGCGATTGCCAGGCAGGTCGGTATCGATCGGGTGCTGGCGGAAGTGCTTCCCGAAGACAAGGCAAGAGAGGTGAAAAAGCTGCAGGAAGAAGGAGAGGTCGTGGGCATGGTGGGGGACGGCATAAACGACGCTCCGGCTCTGGCCCAGGCGGACGTCGGGATCGCTATCGGGACGGGCACCGACGTAGCCATGGAAGCGGCGGACATCACGCTCATGTCCGGCGACCTGCGCGGGGTGGTCAATGCGATCGCGCTCTCCAAGGCGACGATGGGCAACATCAAGCAGAACCTTTTTTGGGCCTACTTTTACAACAGCGCGCTCATTCCCGTCGCGGCCGGAATCCTCTACCCGTTTTTCGGTATCCTGCTCTCGCCGGTTCTGGCCGCGGCGGCGATGGCAACGAGCTCGGTCTCCGTGGTGACAAACGCGCTACGGCTGCGCCGATTTAGGCCGCCAATGGAAAGCCAGCTTAGGGCGAAGGCGCCTGTAAGTCCGCAGAAGAAGATAGCCGTTGCCGGAGAAGAGGTTGCGCAGCATGCGGGGTAGCGCGGCAAGGGCCGGGAGAAGATCTGGCGGAAGAGGTTAACGTGGAAAAGAAGCAACAACAGTTTTCCGTTTGGTACTTCATTGTTGCGCTGGTCGTCCTGATCGCGGTGCAGAATTTTTTCACAGCGGGGCAGGTCGAGACGATCAGCTACAGCCAGTTCAAAGCCTTAGCCCGCAGCGGGATGGTCACAGACCTTGTGATCGGGGAGAAGACCATCCGGGGCAACATCAAGCCCGAGGCGGTCAAAGAGACTTTCTCGCCTGAGAAACTCAAACAGATCGGTCACGACGAGAAAAAGTCGCTTCCCTTTCATACGGTCAAGGTCGAAGACCCGGCCTTAATTTCGGAGCTGGAGGAGAAAGGGATTTCTTTTAAAGGAGAGATCGCCAGCAACTGGCTTCCGACACTGCTCTCGTGGGTGGTGCCGGTCGCGCTGTTTTTCCTGCTGTGGAGTTACCTCTTCAAGCGGATGGGCGCAGGGAGCGGCGTGATGCAGATCGGCAAGAGCAAAGCCAAGGTTTACATCGAGAAGAAGACGGGCGTCACGTTCGCCGATGTCGAGGGCATCGACGAGGCCGAAGAGGCGGCCGCATCCCTAAGGGCGTCCTCCTTCTGGGACCGCCGGGAACCGGTAAAACGCTTCTCGCTCGCGCTGTGGCCGGAGAAGCCGCGGTGCCGTTTTTCAGCATCTCGGGCTCGGACTTCGTCGAGATGTTTGTCGGTGTCGGAGCGGCCCGGGTGCGCGACCTTTTCGCTCAGGCCGCCGAGCACGCGCCGAGCATCATTTTCATCGACGAGCTGGATGCGCTGGGCAAGGCAAGGGGGATGAGCATGCTCACGAGCCACGACGAGCGGGAGCAGACGCTCAACCAGCTCTTGGCGGAGATGGATGGATTCGATCCGAACAAGGGCGTCATCATCATGGCCGCGACCAACCGGCCGGAAATTTTGGACCCGGCGCTTCTTCGTCCCGGCAGGTTCGATCGGCAAGTCCTCGTTGACCGCCCCGACATCAAAGGGCGGGAAAAGATCCTTCAATTGCATGCGAAAAAGATCAAGCTCTCCCCGGCAGTGGATATGAGCGTGGTGGCGGCGAAGACGCCCGGGTTTGTCGGAGCGGATCTGGCCAACATCGTCAACGAAGCGGCGTTGCTCGCGGCGCGGCAGGGGAAAGACGCGGTTGAGCTGGCCGACTTCGACGAGGCGATTGAACGGGTGGTCGCGGGGCTACAGAAAAAGAGCCGCGTAATGAGCCCGCGCGAGAAAAAAACCGTCGCTTATCACGAATCCGGCCATGCGTTGGTGGCGGAGATGGTTCCCGGAACCGACCCGGT
>JACPFH010000042.1:4151-7358 GCA_016183075.1 Deltaproteobacteria bacterium
ATATCGATCATTCCGCGCGGCGTAGCCGCTCTCGGCTACACCCAGCAGCTGCCCACCGAAGACCGCTATCTCATGACCCGCTCCGAGCTCATTGCCCGGCTTCACGTCCTTTTGGGCGGCAGGGTGGCCGAGGAGATGGTCTTCGGCGACGTCTCCACCGGCGCGCAAAACGATCTGCAGCGCGCTACGGAAATAGCGCGAACCATGGTGACGCAGTTCGGGATGAGTGAACGCGTGGGCTTGGTTTCGCTGGAGGGTCCTAGAACGCCCACGTTTCTGCCGGTTCCCATGCAAGCGCCCAAGGAATACAGCGAGGAAACGGCACGTATTATCGACGAAGAGGTGAAAAAGATACTTTCGGAGACGCACGGCAAGGTCAGGGAAATCCTCGCCTCGTACCGTCCGGCGCTGGATGAGCTGGCCAAGCTGCTTCTCGAAAAGGAAGTCGTCGAGAGGCCGGAGCTTCAAGCGATCCTTAAGGTGAGAAGCCTGGACCGGGCGAAGGAAAAAAAGAAGCTGGCGGGAGAATCGAGTCAGGAAGCTTCCGAGCGCAAAAGCGATTAGCGCAGGGTGATGCCGTGGAGGTCAAGGGGCTGGAAGGGATGACGCTCATAACGAGAGGAGACATGAATCAACACAGTTTTGTCGCAAGGTCAGCTATTCTCGGGCTTTTAGGAACAGGCGCCCTTCTCGGGCTCTACTTTTTGGTCCTGACCGTCGTGTCGGGCTGGGAATTTACGCTGAGCCAGTTTTACGATTTCTGGTATTTCGTCGTAAGCCTCGCCGTCGGGTTTGGAATTCAGATTGGGCTTTACAGCTATCTCAGGGCCCGCATCTACGGCCGCGACGGGTCAGGAAAGGTCCTCGCCGTATCGGGAACTACCTCGACCGCCGCGATGATCTCCTGTTGCGCCCATTATCTCACCAACCTTCTTCCCGTGCTCGGGGCTGCCGGGGTGGTCACGCTCGTGGCTCAGTACCAGGTTGAGCTGTTTTGGGTGGGGCTGGCCTCCAACGCCGCAGGAATCTTGTACATGGGGAACAAGGTCCTGAAGTTTTCCGCTGCGCACGCGACGAAGGAACCTCCAGCGATTGCGCAAGCGGGATAGCGATTCGAGAAAGAGAGAAGGAGATTCAAGGAGGAAACTTTTGTGTCACGCAAAACTCGTCCAGGTAAAATGATTTCTATGCTTGCGGTCAGTTTGCTGGCTGTCGGGCTGCTGGAGGTCGGTGAGGTTTTTGGGGCGGCAGCCTCCGAGCTTGCGCGCGCGCACTCGGGAGGCGGGGTAACGGTCAAGGTGACCTATCTTAATCCCCAGGGCGCGGATGGTCCGCGCTTTCAAGTTGTCTTGGACACGCACTCGGTGGATCTAGATGCGTATGATCTGAAGAGCCTGAGCTCTCTACGCGACGGAGCGGGAAAACCGCTTAAGCCTACGGAGATGAAAAACAAGGGTAGCGGCCACCACCGCGAGGTCACCCTGACCTTTCCGAAGCTTTCAGCCCAACCGAGTTCTCTCGAAATCGTGATCCGCGACATTGCCGGGGTCAAGCAGAGGGTATTTCGCTGGGAGTTTTAGGGTTCGGCTGCGTTCCTGACCTTATGGAATTTCGGCCGCCAAGGAAGCGTCGTATCCGCTCGAATAGCGACAGGCCATGAGCGAGAAGCGGAAAGTCGCCTATTTCTCTATGGAGATCGCCCTGGAATCCGGAACGCCGACGTATAGCGGCGGTCTCGGTGTTCTGGCAGGCGATACGATTCGTGCCGCCGCCGACCTTAGGGTCCCCATGGTGGCCGTCACGCTCCTTTACCGCAAGGGCTATTTTTACCAGCGGTTAGACGCAAGCGGCTGGCAAAGCGAAGAAGCTGTGTCCTGGGTGGTGGAGGATTCTTTGCGCGAGATGAAGCAGCGGGTCGACGTTGTGATCGAGGGGCGAACAGTCGCGCTTCGCTGTTGGAGTTATGAGGTCCGGGGGGCCGGGGGCTATGCGGTGCCGGTTTATTTTTTGGATGCGGGGCTGCCCGGTAATTCGGAGTTTGACCGGGGGCTCACGGATTATCTTTACGGCGGCGATCAGCACTACCGGCTCTGCCAGGAGGTCGTTTTGGGCATGGGCGGTGTGAGAATGCTCCGCGCCCTGGGCTACCGAAACCTGGAGCGGTACCACATGAACGAAGGGCACTCGAGCCTCCTTGCCCTGGAGCTTTTGGATGAGGAGGCGGAGAGAGCCGGGAGAAAATCAATTGCGCACGAGGACGTCGAAGCCGTCAGGAGGAAGTGCGTATTCACGACTCATACCCCGGTGCCGGCCGGCCAGGATCAGTTCCCGCTGGACTTGGTGACTCGGGTACTTGGCCGGCGTGAAGTCTATGAGATGCAAGATGTGTTCTGCTGCGAAGGGGTTCTCAATATGACGTTTTTGGCGCTTAATTTGAGCCACTACGTCAACGGAGTGGCAAAAAAGCATGGAGAGGTGTCCCGGCACATGTTTGCCGGCTACCAAATCGACGCCATCACCAACGGGGTGCATGCCGCGACCTGGATCTCGAAGCCCTTTCAGGAGCTGTATGATCGTCATATCCCGGATTGGAAGCAGGACAACTACGGCTTGCGCTACGCTCTGAGCATCCCCAAACGGCACGTGTGGGACGCGCACATGGAGGCCAAGAGACACTTGATCGAGCATGTCAACCGGGAGAGCGGTCTCGAGATGGATTTTGATATTTTGACGCTAGGATTTGCCCGGCGCGCGGCCGCGTATAAGCGGGCGGACCTGCTCTTCCAAGACATCGGGAAACTTAGAACCATGGTCTCGGCCGCCGGTCCTCTCCAGGTTGTCTATGCGGGCAAAGCGCATCCGCGCGACCAAGGAGGGAAAGAGGTTATCCATCGGATCTTCGAGTCCAAGGAATCGCTCAAGAGCCAGATCAAGATCGCTTACCTGGAAAATTACGATCTCGATCTCGGGAAAAAAATCACTTCGGGAGTCGATGTCTGGCTGAACACACCCCAGCCGCCCATGGAGGCATCGGGGACGAGCGGGATGAAGGCCGCGCTCAACGGAGTGCCGAGCCTGAGCATCCTCGATGGCTGGTGGATCGAGGGGTGTATCGAAGGAGTGACCGGGTGGTCGATCGGGGAGGATGCGAGGGCGAATAGCCCCGGCCCGGACTCGTTGAAGGATGCCCGGTCGCTTTATGAAAAA
>JACPFH010000275.1 GCA_016183075.1 Deltaproteobacteria bacterium
CGCCAAGGTTCAAGCGAGAGAGAAGGAAAACGAAGATTATGACCAGCTCCACAAGGGCACCCGATTTCACCAGCCCAATGCGGTGAAGCTGCGGCACATTCTGCTGCGCATCCCGCAACAATCCGATCCGCAGCGACGGGAACGGATCCGCGCGCAGGCCCAGGGCGTGCTGCGCGAGGCGCGGGCCGGTAAGGATTTCCCCCAGCTCGCCAAGCAGTATTCAGAAGACACTAGCGCGGCGCAGGGTGGCGACATCGGGTGGGTGACTCAAGGCCAGTTGCTTCCCGCTTTGGACAAGGTCGCGTTCGGTTTGAGAAAAGGCGAGATCAGCGACCTTACGGAATCCCCGCTCGGCTATCACATCCTGAAGGCCGAGGAGACTCAGGCGGAAAGAACCAAGAACCTGAAGGAGGCGACCCCGGAAATCATCAGCGCTGTCAAGGCAGGAAAGGCCAAAACCGAAGCGGGCAAAGCCATCGACGCGGACCGGGCCAAAGTGATTTCTGGCGCGGAGCTATCCGTTGTGGCGCGGGAGCGAGGATTGGCCTACCGGGTAAGTCCGTGGTTTTCGCGCGCCGAGGTCGTGCCGGAGATAGGGCCGGTGGAGCAGTTCAACAAGGCCGCTTTTTCCCTTGCGCCCAAGGAGCTGGCTCCGGCCGTGGAAGGACCCAAAGCCTATTACCTGGTCAGGGGAAAAGAGCGCAAGCAGGCTTTCATCCCGCCCTTGGAGACGGTGCGTGCCCCGATTGAAAAAAAGCTTCGAGAGACCCGGGCCCTGGAGCTTGCCACGCAGCGGGCCAGCTCACTGCTGGAGGAGATCAGAAAAGAAAAGGACTTGCAGGCCGTCGCCCGCCGCCACGGCCTGCGCGTGGAGGACACGGGCTGGTTTACGCGTAGCGCGCCCGACATCCCCAAGATCGGCACGCTCAAAGAAGTTCAACCCGCGACCCTCCCATTGTCGCGCTACCAGCCGATCGCAGAGCGGGTTTACGCACAGGGAGTAGCCGCCTATGTTCTCGCTTTGAAGGCGAGCCAGGATGCGGATCCCGCGCTTTTCGCCAAAGAAGAGGTGCGGCTGCGGGAGGAGCTGCTGGCGGAAAAGCGGCAGCGGGCGCTGGAGCAATTTGTTGAGAGCCTTAAGGCCAAGGCTCGAATTCAGATTCGTCCCGAGTATCTGGAGCAGGGATGAGATCTGCCAACCCTTGGGCGGTTTCGGAGTCCCTGGGACGGAAATTCATTTTCAGCTGAACCGATGCGGCTTTTGCTCTTGCGCCATGGGGCGACCGACTGGAATCTCGCAGGCCGGTGCCAGGGCGCGACAGATCTCGAACTCAACGAAACCGGCTTCCGGCAGGCGCAACAGGCGGCCGCTTCTCTCAGCGGCGAGCCCATCGATGCGGTTTACTCCAGCGACCTCAAGCGCGCGGTTCAAACCGCGCGCTTTATCAGCCAGCCCCACGGTCTCACCGTGACCATCGACGCGAGTCTGCGCGAGCTCGATCACGGCATGCTCGAAGGATTAACCTTCGAGGAAATTCGCGCGAGCTTTCCCGAATTCATGCGGGTGTGGCGGTCCGAGCCGGCAGAAGCCCCCGTGCCCGGCGGTGAACGGCTTGCCGATGTGGAAAGACGGGCATGGGAAGGGCTCAGTCGGATTGTGGAGCGCCACGGGTCGGAGCAGACCGTGGTGATCGTGAGCCACAATTTTCCCATTCTCGCCGTTCTTTGCCGAATCACTGGCACCCCGCTCAATCGCTACCGCTCGTTTCAGATCGATCCTTGCGGCATCTGCCAGGTTCTCTATCACCCCGTTGATCGGTGGCAGCTCGTCGGTGTTAACGGGAAGGAATACTCGAAGCCCGGGTGAGGCACGACGCGAGTTCGCTGCCGGCTCCGCTCGTTGCTCGTACGCCGTCGAAAGCTCCGCGGGGGCTGATCCGCCTCAGGCGGACGCGGCCGGAGGACGGTCCTCGCGGGGCTCGGAATCTCAGATTGCAGATCTCATAGCTCAAATCTGATTTTGCTGAAAAAGTGATCTCCCATGCTTCGACGGGCTCAGCATGAACGGAAAATCATCAATGCTATCAATCTAATTCCCGTTCGCCCTGAGCCTTGTCGAAGGGTGAACGGGGTTTTGGTTTTTCAGCGGAATCAAATCTGAGATGTGAAATTTGCCATTTGAGATCC
>JACPFH010000276.1 GCA_016183075.1 Deltaproteobacteria bacterium
GCGCGACCTATCCTCGATACAGCCACGTGCGCTCGCAATTCGAAAAAGGATTCCGCGCGTTCACCTCGTTCGCCGAGGAAAACCAACTGGGAGAAGTCTCACCGCTCCGGTGTGAGGTGAGCTACGTCAACCACTTGCCTGCTGGCGAGGGTTGGGAAAAGTTTGGAGAACTTCACAAGGTCTTGTCGGGTTGTTCGTTTGTCAGACCTAGCACCTTTCTTCCAGAGGCCGAAGAGATACGTTTATTGCGTCGATTCGCGATGCGGGATGACACTCGTCAGTTCCGAGGCAGATTGACCGTCTCTGCAAATCCGGCTTTTCGGAAACCCGATAAGCATCCCTTGGTCGTGTTGACACTTACAGCCCGCGGGGCACCGATCAGCCCAGGAATTGAGGGAGTGCTTGGATTCTTCGATCTCGGCCGAGAATGGATTGTGCGAGGGTTTGTGGATCTAACAACCGAGGAAATGCACAGGATTTGGGGGCTGAAATAAATGGCGGGACTAGCAACGCTTTCCGCTGACGAAACAGCTTTCTATCGAAGCTTGGCGACGGAGGATCCCTTTCCGGCTCGTTACGCCTATGCACGTAAACACCGGTCCCGCCCGGTCGTGTACGACTTGTTCTTCCAAGAAGCGACCTCGGGCCTGACGAATACAGTCGCAGAGAATCCAGATGAAGTTGCTGCGGACTGGAAGATAACCATCGAATCGCTAATCGACGAGTTGTCCAATCTACAGGCTGGTTGGGATGGCTTTGCTGCGCCACAAATCGACACGGAGATCGCAAGTTCCGCGAAGGCGCTGGCGTCGCGACTGGCCGTGCCGGGCTCTCCCGCTCCGTCGGTTGTTCCGACGATCAATGGAACGGTTCAATTGGAGTGGCACACCCTACGCTACGACGCCGAGGTCGAAATCGTCGAGGACGGTCGCTACAAAGTCTTCACCCTCCCAGTCGCACAAGCACCGTGGGAAGCGGAGGTCGAGGTCGACGAAGCGGTCCGTCGATTGATTGAGCTCCTCCGAGATTGAGGCGGCAGCGCGGCCTTGGCCAACAATCATGATCCCCACAAGGATGATTGCGACGGAATACTTGATAGCGACGGGCTGATCCGTCGCATCGTTAGGGGTTGGATAGTTCCCGATCAGAAGAAGACCGATGGCTATCGTTTGTCTAGCCAAGCGTTCGAGGACTCTCGCGACGGAACGCCATGCTCAGTGAACGTTCAGAAGGCCGCGCGAACGCTTGAACAGATGGCCGAACGATTCCCAGAACATTCGTTTGCTCTCCTGAACGCTGGCTTCGCCCGAACGAAAGAACAGGGTGTGTGCTTCCATGCAGACCCAGACGAGCCGGGCCATGCGTACCTGCATGGCCCTAAGAGGAGGCAAATCCTATACGCACTCGCCGACAACGCCAGCTACTTGAGCGGGCCAAATCGTTGGGACGTCGCCGCACCTCCGGCACCTCCCGCGCCAGCGTAAGCCTCACCATCACCACGGGCGCCGTCGACCGCCAGAGCGACGTCATCGACCCGGCGGGCATCGAGTTCGGACCGTACATGGCGAACCCTGTCGTCCTTTGCGGGCCTTGCGGGGCACGCCGCATGGTCGCCGTCGAGTGTCCGATCAGACCACGCCCGATAGGGGCACAACGTGGTTTGGTCGAGGGCCTGGTCAAGAAACACTTGATTGATGAACCCTGGACAGGCGAGCCAGAACGGCTGCCAATCCGGGGCGAAAGTGCGGGCTATTCCGAGGGGGATTGTTGAACCTGCGAGTTCATCCTCGTCACGAAGAAGCGCCGGCGCTTCCCAGAAACATCCCAGCGCCAATCAGGTAACCGAAGTCATACCACCAACCCGAGTTGGGAAACGCGTAGATTCGAACGTCAGTAAACAGGCTTCCGACGAAGCTGAACACAATCAAGAAACCGTGCAGCAAGCCCATGAAGAATCCGGGCGGGTCAAAAGCATCGGGCGCCGGCTGATAGGCGCAACTGACAGTCGCTATCCCTACCACAATGAACAGAACGACAAGACGTTGCCCAAGGGAGAAATGGCCAGTTTTCGTGACTTGCGAGATCATGTGACCCTCCTGCAGCAGCACACCGACAGCGTTCGCGTTCGATTGAGTAAAGAATCGTGAGGCCCCGGCCGTGTCAATGGTTACTGCACTTCCGTCGAGACTGCAATCAGCCGGCGCCACCGCTTGACCGTCGACCGCGAGACCCCAAGGCGCTCGGCCGCCACATGTACCGGCAGTCCCCCGACCCGCCGCAGCCCGTCAATCGGCGGCCTGGCCTGCGGTCGACCGAGCCGCCGACCTTGCGCCCTGGCCCGCTGTAACCCGGCCAGCACGCGTTCTCGGATGCGCTCCCGCTCGAACTCGGCGATCGCGCCGAGAATGTGCATCTGGAGTTTGCCGGCTGGCGTCGTCGCGTCGATGCCTTCAGCGAGGCTGACGAACGCCACGCCAAGTGCCTGTAGTTCGTCCAGCAGCGTGATCAGGTGTTTGAGGTTCCGGCCGAGCCGATCGAGCCGCCAGCAGACCAGCACGTCGAACTTCCGCCGCGTGGCGTCCCTGACCAGCTCGTCTAGAGCCGGCCGGCGGTCTTTGGCGCCGCTGATGCCGCGGTCGACGTACTCGACGGCCGTCCAGCCGCGCGCCTGGACGTACCGCCGAAGCTCCTGTAGCTGGTTCTCCGGCTCCTGGTCGAGGGTACTCACGCGGGCGTAGATGGCGGCCTTCATGCCGCCACCTCGCGATCAACCGTCCCTGCCTTCAGAATCTGGTCGGCCACCTTGAGCACGCGTTGCGCCGAGCGTTCCGGGATCGGGTTGCCCTGGCCCCACCAGCTCTGGATATACCCTCGGCAGTGTTCGACGCCGGGCAGATCCAGCGCGGCGCAACAGAGCAGGGCCAC
>JACPFH010000290.1 GCA_016183075.1 Deltaproteobacteria bacterium
AGTCGTTCTGTTCAGCGTTTCCAAGTTAAGTATCTAACAGATGGGTGAACCCATGTTGCCTTTTTTCGATCAAGACCATTTGGCGTTGCGTGAGCGGGTGCGCGCCTGGGTTGAGGCGAACCTGATCGGCGGCCCCGCGGGTGAAAAAAATCTCGAAGACGAAGCCCGCCGGCTGGTCAAACGACTCGGAGAAGTCGGATTCAATCGGCACGCGGTTCCACGCGCCTACGGCGGGGCGCGCGAAAAGGTGGAGGCACGCGATCTCTGCATTCTGCGCGAAGAGCTCGCCCGCGGCTCGGCGCTCGCGGACACGATGTTCGGTATGCAGGGGTTGGGCAGCTACTCAATCACGCTGGCGGGGAGCGATGAGCAGAAGCGCCGCTATCTCCCGAAGGTCGCCAGCGGCGAAGCGATCGCCGCCTTCGCGATCACCGAACCCGATGCCGGCTCCGATGTCGCGTCCCTTAAAACCTTGGCGGCCCGGCGCGGCAAGAGTTTCTGTCTCACGGGAACCAAGCGGTTCATCTCCAATGCCGGCATCGCCGATCACTATGTCGTCTTTGCCTCCACGGAGCCGGAGAAAAAGGCCAAAGGCGTGAGCGCGTTTATCGTCGACGCGAACGCTCCCGGATTGATAGTAAAAGAAAAGACCGAAGTGCTTTCGCCCCATCCGATCGGCGTCCTAGCTTTTGAAAATTGTGAAATCGCCGAGGATGCGATGATCGGCAAGGCGGGCGAGGGACTGAACATCGCCTTTGGCACTTTGGATCTCTTGCGCTGTACCGTGGGCGCCGCCGCGGTCGGATTGGCCCAGCGCGCGCTGGAGGAAGCGGTTCGGTACGCCGGCGCGCGGCAACAGTTCGGCCAGGCGATCGCGCGCTTTCAAGGAATCCAGTTCAAACTGGCGGATATGGCGACCGAGCTGGAGGCGGCGCGACTACTCGTCTATCAGGCGGCCTGGGCGCATGACTGTGGCAACGAAGATGCGAAGCAGAAATCGTCGATGGCCAAGCTCTACGCCACCGAAGCGGCGCAGCGGATCATCGACCAGGGCTTGCAGATTCACGGCGGCGTGGGATTGATAGCGGGAAGCATCATGGAACGATTGTATCGCGACATCCGGGCGCTGCGAATTTATGAAGGGACCTCCGAGATTCAAAAGCTCGTCATCGCACGGGGATTGCTGAAGTAGGCTTAGCCGAAGGCGGATCGGCCTCGCGCTGAAAAAGTAAAAGTGCAAAAGGCACAATGAACAGAAGACAGAGATGAACGGAAAAATTGTGATCTGGCTACTTAACTTAAAGTTGCGAACGTTCATAACGTCCAATATTATGAACAGCATTCGCTGGGGGCAGTCATGAAAACTGCATCGTTGCGCCATAAATATGTGCAATTAGATCAGCGCAAACTCGATCGCGCGTTGCGTATACTAGGCGCGAGAACGGAAACTGAAGCACTGGATCGCGCGCTGAGTGTCGTTGTCAGCGAGGATAAAATCGACACCGCGCTGCGAAAAGCCCGTGGGAAAGGGCGCATTCGAAAAATCTTCAAATAGAATGCAGCGGGTTGTCATCGATACCAACATTTACATCGATTGGCTTAACGAGGGCCGGCATGAAGACATCATTTTCCAGCGGGAGGCGGTCAAGCATCTTAGCGCGGTCGTATTGATGGAGTTATTGGCGGGAGCGTTTTCTACCAGGGACCGCAGGCTCTTTCGAGACATCACTCTCCCTTTCGCCAAAGCCAACCGAATTGTTACGCCCACGGTTTCGCTCTATGAAGAGGCCGGCGATGTGCTAAGACGGCTTCAACGTGTGCACGGCTACTCGATGCCCAGTGCCTATGGGCTCGTGAATGATGTACTGATTGCACTATCGGCTCGCTCAATTGGTGCGAGTGTGATTACCCAAAACGAGCGCGACTTTGCGGCTATTCAATCCGTGCGGCCCTTTAAGCTGGCCGTAAAGTCGTTGACGAGCGGAGAAAATTAACAGAGCCGGTGCCTCCTGGCGACAGAATCCATTGGCATCGTCGATTGTGGCGCTATCAGTAGGGCGCTCATCAATGCCGTCGCCGCGGGTAAATTTGCCGGCCGGGTTGCCGGAATCGCCAGCCGCGCGGCGCAAAGCGCAGAATTAACGCCGGAGAAAACTCATGAAGAAAATCTTCATTCACCTTGCGCTTTGCGCCATGCTCTTTGCGCTTTGCTCGTCCGCCGAAGCGCAGCAGCCGGCGAGAATTCTCCGGATAGGAATACTGCTCGCGCCCTCCGCGTCCTTCAATTCGGCCCGGGTCGAAGCATTTCGCCAAAGGCTGCGCGAGGTCGGGTATGTCGAAGGAAAAAACATTGTCATCGAGTACCGATATGCGGAAGGGAAACTCGAACGGTTGCCTGACCTTGCAGCCGAACTGGTCCGTCTCAAAGTTGACGTCATCGTCA
>JACPFH010000288.1 GCA_016183075.1 Deltaproteobacteria bacterium
AGCAGGGCGAGAATGACGCCGAGCTCGATCCACAATTCCATTATTCCTTCGGAGATGGCCCGGCTGGAGCTGGTGCTAAGGAGTTTGCTCTCAAGGCTTTGGTGTCGATGCATCGGGGTCGTAACGATCGCACTCCCTATTACAAGGCTCCACGCCGAATCTGAGTTGTCCGGGGACCGTCCCTCTTACCATCGGGTAAGTTGCGCCAGTAAAGTTTACCACCCCACTCCAAGGTTTGTTGGACCTCAAAGGCTTGCTCCAAGTCCTTGTTGAATCTCACGCGGAAGGGATCTGCCAAAAAAACTCCTCGAACGACGGGTTTCTGTGTTAACACCATGTAGAAAAATTTTCATCAAAATGGGCCTTTGTCCGATCAACCTGAACAATGTGAGCAATCTGAGCAGTGAAGGGAATTGCAAATAAAAACGGGAAGCTGCGTCATCTCGGGGTGTTCAGAACATTCATCCATCCCGGCACTCACATATATAAGGGCGCTCTGCGGTACGGGGTAAACACGCGGCAACGGACAGAATGAAAAATCGACAGAACCGTTGCGGCACGCAAAATTTGATTGACGAGTCCGGTCCTGTGGTGGAACAATAGCGACGCTCACGGTATGCAGGTGACGGGGAAGAAACATTTTGGCTATCGCACAACGAGAGTGGGGGAAGCATGGCTGGATTGAGACGGCTTACGAAGCGTGAGTTTTTCATCCTGGTGGTTCTATTTGTGGTCCTGGCAGGGCTTGGTTTTATCGCTTACTTCCAGAGCGGCGTCACGCCGGGTTGGGTGACGGCGCAGGAAAGAATCTCGCTTAGCGCAGAGGGCATAGGGGTCTATGTTTGGCAGGTCCGGAGAGGACTCTGGGCGGATGCGGCAAACCGGCGGACGGTATTCGATGTAAGCCCGATGACCAGGGCCAAAATCGTTTCGCTGAACGGAAGGCCGGTAGGCAAAGCGTCGGGTACGGAAACGACGGATCGTTCCGGCCGGGTGGTGGTCGTGATTAAAGTCGAGGCGGAAGGCCCTATTGCGGTGAGAGGCGTTGATCTCAGGACCGGCAAGTCGGCGACAGCCGTTCGATGGAGTGTCGCGGACTGAGATTTTTTTGCGGAGGCGATCGGATGGAAAATTTCTGGGATGAGATAAAGGTGGACGGCGGCCTAATGCGGCTCTATATAAGTCATCCCGGCGCGTCGAAACCGCTGCCGGCCGTAGTCGTCATCCAACATCAGGGCGGAGTTGATGAATTCGTCCAGGACATGACCCGCAGGGTCGCCGAGGCCGGATACTTCGGCGTGGCGCCCGATCTCTATCATCGGGACGGCCCGGATTGTACGGACGATGCGCCGACCCGGCGGGTCAGGCTTCGGGATGTGACCGTCATTAAGGACGTTAACGCTACGGTCGATTTTCTTAAGAAGCACAACTCGGTCGACGGCGAGAGACTGGGAATCGTCGGCTTCTGCATGGGCGGCCGGGTCGTTTACCTCATGGCGGCCGTAAATCCAAGCTTCAGCGCAGCCGTAAAGTATTACGGCGGCGGCATCTTCCAGCCTTGGGGCGACGGTCCCTCACCCTTTGACCGCACCGCCGAAATCCATTGCCCGCTCCTGGGCCATTTCGGAGAAGACGACCAGAACCCCTCTCCGGACAACATGCGCAAACTCGACTCCGAGCTCAGACGGCTCGGGAAAGTCCACGAATTCTACTCGTACCCCGACGCGGGGCATGCTTTCATGAACAAAACGGCGAAGAGCTACCGCGCCCACGCCGATCAAGCCTCCTGGCCGCGCACCGCGGATTTCCTGAGACGCTGCCTGGTCGAGGTGACGCCCAAGCAAAAAGCCGCCGCGCGCTGACGGACTTGGACTGAATGGGGCGCGGATCTATTTGGTGAAACCGAGGATTTTGTAATACTGGGCGCGGAGCCGATCCATATTCTGAGCCTGCTCTTGGGTCATGTAGAGAACCCGCTTGCCTTGAGCATACTTGTAAGCCGATGTGCCGGGAATGAATGAGGAGGACTCGCCGGTGAATTTGTCCCAGATCTGCTGGCCCTCGGGCGACATGAGAAAAGCGATGAAAACGTGACCCATATTGCGGTGCGCAGCGTTCTTCAGCACGGCTGCATAGTAAGCGGGGGAGATGACCGGCTGAACCTCCTCGGCAAAGGCGATGGGAGCCCCGGTCTTTTTCGCCCGGTGAATGAAGCTGTCGGTAAGCCCTGCGGCAAGGACGACCTCCCCCAACTGAAGCCGGGTGTAGACGGTGCCGAGAGGCCCAATGGTCGGCATCTGTTTAGCCAGATCTTTAACGTACTTGGTTGTCTTCTCTTCACCCCATTCCGCCGCTAACCGGGCAAGGTGGTGCGTCGCAACGGTGACTCCCAGCTTCCCTCCCTTCCACTTGGGATCAAGCAAATCCTCCCACCGCTTGGGCGCGTCCTTCGCCGGCAACAGTTTCGTGTTATAAGCCGGGAGAGCAAACTGATTAGCTAATGACACTGCGCCATTGTCGTAGTGGATTACGTTTCGATCGATACCGACCTTCGCGTAATCGAACGGTTGAAGCAGCTTTTTGAGCCATAAGGTGGCGTGGTGGGCGTCCGTGACCACCATGACGTCCCACTCAGGCGTGATCCCCGCAGCCGAGCGTGTCACTACCTTGGCGACATCCGTCCCCATGCCGCCCGTAGGGTGGTAGCGGAATTTGATCGACAGGTTATGCTGCTTGTTAAACGCCTCGGCCAGCGCCTGAGCTCCCTGAGGGGTCAGCGTAGACGGGGCGTGAAAATCGATCTCCCCTTCCTTTCGAGCCGCCGCCACGAGCTCGTCTGACGGGGCTGCCTTCGCTTGCTCAAACCACCCCGTCAGGGCGAAAAACGCTATCGCGCCGCCCGCAACTACGCTCAGCCGCTTCATGGGTCACCTCGTTCGGCTCGTGGGCTAGACCGGGGCAAGATCACCGCTTTCAGCGAGCGCCCGGAGGCATGCTCAAGCCGGCCTTCTGCCGCGCCTCCACCAGCCCCTTGGCAAAGCTGGCCCGCTCCTCGTCAGTGAGAGGCATGAGAGGAGGCCTGACCGGACCGGCCGCCAAGCCCATGAGCTCCGCCCACGTTTTCTTTAGTTGCGTCGGATAAGCTCCGCCAAACTTGTTCATAAGGTATCTCATCCACGTCGACGCCAGCTCTCGCAGGGGATTGATTTTCGTCCGATAAATGTTGCCTGCCTCGGCCATCTCCCCACGGCACGCATGGTTCACAAAGCGAACGAAGTTGCTCTCCCCTGGCGTATCGAACAGCCAATCCCACGGATTCGCGAAAAGAACCTGCTGGCGATAGCCGTAGAAATCCTGGTAAAAGAAAGACTCTTCCGTGGCCGCGCTCACGACGATTTTGTCGCCGGCGAGGCGGTGGGTAGCTACCACGTCAGCGACGTTTCCGGTCGCGACTTTGACCGCGCACAGGTTTGGGATTTCCGCCATCTCGGCGACCTCGTTCGGTTTCAGACCCATGCCCGATTGGG
>JACPFH010000043.1 GCA_016183075.1 Deltaproteobacteria bacterium
GCCGCCGCGAAGCGCAACCCGCTCCGCCGACCGCGTTGCACGCGATGCCTATGAGGGCTTCATGGCGGGGCGGCGCGTGGTCGTGCCGGGCTTTGCCAACCGAATAGCCGCGTTGCTACCGCGGTTCGTTCCGCGCCGGCTGATGCTTGCGATTGTCGGGGCCTATCAACTGAAAGTCTCGGGCCGAAATCAAAGCTAGGCTACGTTGCACTGGCTCTAGATCCTTCAACACCTATGTCTATGCGAAGAATCTCGTCCCCCCGCCAGGCAGAAGCCAAGGATTAAGGAAAGAGATCACTTTTGACGCCTAACTCGGTTGACCTTTACTTATCCTAAGCTGCGGGGCGATGTCCAGCCTCTGGAAGCCGCCTGTCAAGTGACATAACCCCCGCAGCCAATCAAGTCGAATCAAACGCGCGCGTGGGACCGCAAGGCTCTTTATTTCCGGTACAGGGTCTTAATAAATCCCGAATCCTCGAGCTCTTTCACAAAACGGTTATCGACAAAATCTTTCGCGCTGGCTTGCGCCGCCTTTGGGTTCGTAGAGGCCAGATCCTGCAATATGGTCTGATAACCTTCCACGGGCGGATAGGGGGCCTGGGGGGTATAGCGGGCGTGATAATCCCACGACTCCTCGAGCACCCTGCGGTCGCTCACCCGGGAGTACTTCTGTAGGATTTTCAGCGTCTCCTCTTTGTGCGTTGCGTAAAAGTGGATTGCCTCCACGTAGGCTCTCATGTATCTGCGGACGGTGTCCGGGCGCTCCCTGGTGAGTCTGGTCGAGGTATAGACGCCGTTTTGCGGGAAGGGAATCTCCAGCGTGGCCATATCGACCAGCATCGGAAAGCCGAGCTTCTCCGCCATGACTTTTCCCGCCTCTGTCACCACGGTGAAATGGACAATGCCCTTCTGCAGCGCGACCATCCGGTCTATAGAGCCACCAATCACCCGCAGGTTCACATCCTTCATCGGGTCCAAGCCCATCTTTTTTAGCGCGACTCGAAGCGCGAACTCCGCGGTTGTGCCGGCGATGTGGTTCCCGCCGATTTTGCCCTTGAGGTCTTCAGGTTTTCTTATGCTTGGCTGGGACACCAGGTAGTACGGTAAGATATTGATATTGCCTGCAATAGCGACAACGTCCCCGCCGGCAAGACGCGCGCTTGTAAGGCCCGGTCCACCTCCCTCCCCGATCGGGATCTCTCCTGCCAGGATTGACTGGATCCCGCGGATACTCCCGGAAATGAAAATGACCGTAGCATCCAGGCCGTGCTTTTCGAACAGACGCGCGTCCTTGGCAACCCAAATATGGGCGGAAGAGGACGGGGCAACAGAGATATACGAAGTGTTGATCCTTTCGGCGGCCGCCGCCGAAGGCGCGCCGGCGAGAAAAACCAACCCGAAGAGCAGAAACACGACAGCAATCCGTTTCGTTTTTATTCCCATGGCGCTCTCCTTTCCTGACCGCGCGCCCATGCTAGCACTTTCCCCCCGCCGGTGGAACAGGAATGACGAAGGTTGTTTCATTGACAGGTCACGGGCCGGCGTCTATCTTCGTAGAAGACTCTCTGGTAAGGAGGAGAAGCGATGGCTGCGAGCATACCCGAAAAATTCACAGACCTCTTTAAAAAGAAGGCCTTCGCCCATTTGGGTACCATAATGCCCGACGGCAGCCCCCAGGTCACCCCGGTCTGGTGCGACTTCGACGGCACACACATCCGGATCAATACCGCCAAAGGGCGCGTCAAAGACAAAAATATGAGGCGGAACACCAAGGTCGCCCTGGCCATTATGGATCCAGATAACCCTTATCGTTATCTCGGAGTGCGCGGGGTGGTGGACGAAATCACCGAGCAGGGGGCCGACGCGCACATCGACAGCCTGGCCAAGAAGTATCTCGGTCAGGACAAATACCCCTTTCGCCGGCCGGGCGAGGTCCGGGTCATGTATAAAATCCGCCCCGACCGGATTGTCACGATGGGGTGAGTGTCTGCGGCGAGCGCGTTAACGATTTCCCCTGTCTCCCTATAACGGCTCAGTCGAAGGCAGAGGAAGCTTTCTTCGCCCAATCGCTCTTCGGATGCGTCTCCATCAACCGTTTCCAAACGGCCTTCCGCTCATCGGCTGTGCCGCCGGCCATCCGGTTTTTGGCGATGCCGAGGCAATACAGAGCCTGTGGCGCGGCTTCGCTCGAGCCATAACGGTCGATGACGGTCTGAAAGAATTTCGCTGCGGTAGGATAATCTTTTTGCTCGAGGGCGGTATGGCCGAGAGCGAGAGTCAACTGGGCCATAAAGTCCGCCGGCGGGAGATAACCGATATCTCGATAGTGCTCGGTTCCGTCGGCGTCAAGAACCACGAACGTGGGGGTCCATGCGACGTGATATTTGGCGCATAGCTCGGGGTGAGCGTCCGTATGAATCCGAACGGGAACAAAGTGGTCATGGACAAAGGCAACTACCTGGTCTTGTGGATACGTCACGGCATCCATCTTCCGGCACCCGCTTCAGGATTGCGGCTCGACTTGGCTTCTCTCAGAGAAGACTCGATCTCCGATTTCCACGCGATCTCCGTGGCCATACGATCCTCCTTCAGGAAAAATTCTGAGTCAAAACTAGCGCAGCCGGGTAAAGAGAGTCAAGCGGCATAAAAATCCGCCCGCCGAGGAACCGCGGGTCCAGGGGAACCTGGGATCAGACTTTCCAAAGGCTGAGGCTTAACGTTTCATTAGGCCTTGGGTTTCGTAAGCCAAAAACTGAAGGCTTCGCCATCCCCGTATGCGGAACCCAGGGGGATCGCACAGGGAAGGGCGGGGCCCAGTCCGCGCGACACCTTCGTGATGGAGAAGCCGGCAGATTCAAAAGTTTTCTTGCACCTTTCCACGCTGAGATCTATGGGGTGGAGGGTAGTAATATAATCGTGACAATCAAACGATAAGAACGCCGTGGCGCCCGGCTTTAGGTAGAAGTAGATGTTGTCGATGATGGCTTCAAACTCATAGGCATGGTCCAGGACATTGATGCTTATCGCGAAGTCGGCTGCGGATTCTAGGCCCTCGATGCGCGTCTCAGCGGGGCACGAGTATATCTTATGCGCCTTGCGAAGTCCGCAGGAAGGAATTTCTTTTAGGTACCGGTTGGCCAGAGGGTCAATCGCAACGATCTTCGCATCTCGGAAGAAGCTAGTTATGAGGTGGCTTCCGGCGCCAATGTCAACGACCGTTTTGTTGGCGAGCTGGTCGGGGGAGAACCCAAAGTATTCGAACAAGCTTGCGATTTCCTTCCTGAACTGCTCCGAATTGCCACGGGGCGCGTCGGAGACGTGAAACCGAAGCTCTTTTGACTGAGTAACGTACTTCCAGATAAGAGGTTTCAGAATTCTGCAGCGATAGCCGCGGGTTATCACCCTGATCGCTGCATTTCTGAGCCGTTCCCTCATCGCTCTGTTCCTTGCTACCCGTGGAGTCTCAATTCGTCAACCTCATATCACGGCTGCTGGCCGTTTCATCCCGTGGCAGATTCTATTGCGATTCCCGTGGGCTAGCAAGAACATTTTTAAGACTTCTGAAAAGCAAGATTTAGATTCATGGCCGCTGTGCCGGTCTTCGTTGGCGAGCGAGCTTGATCAGTCCCGTCGTCAGCGCCGTGCCCATGAGAATAATGGCCGTAGCGGCGAGCATGTGGCCCGTGACCGGTTCGTGCAAAAATAACCAACCCCACAGCATGCCGAAGACCGGCATGAGAAAGGTCACCGCAATGGCGCCCGTGGCGCCCAGGTTCGCGATCAGGCGGAAATACAGGAGGTAGGCGATTCCAGTGCAGATGACACCGAGCGCGATCACTGATGCCCAGGCTTTGAAGCCTGGCACGGTCGAAGGCACGGCCCAAAAAGCGAACGGCAACAGGAACAGGGCGGCGCTGAATTGGCTTCCGGTCGTGACGACGAGGGGTTGCAGGCCCCTCAATCTCCGGTTGCTGTAGTTGGCCCCAATGCCATAGAGCAGCGCCGCGGTTAAAGCTGCGGCCACCGCCAGGTCGCTGCCGCCGGCCTTGAACGACGCTTTGTCCCACAGAAGTACCATCACTCCCAAAAAGCCGAGCACAAGCCCCACAACCCGAGCTACGGTGAGCCGGTCCTTCAGCCATAGCCACCCGACGATAGCGGCGAACAGCGGCGCGGTTGAGTTGAGAATCGAGGTAAATCCCGCGGTTAAGCTCAATGTGGAGTAGGCGAGCAATGGGAATGGAACCGCCGAATGGATGATGCCAAGGATGAAGATCTGTTTTGCGTTCGCTTTCCACTCGGCCAGCCGGTATTTCATCCAGTATGCCGGAAGCAGGAACAAACCCGCGATGGTAACCCGCAACGCCATGAGCGGTACGGGCCCGAACTCCGGCGCCGCCACGCGCATAAACAGGAATGAGCCGCCCCAGAGCGCTGCGAGAATGAGCAGATCGATGAGGTTACGGAGCATCGGCGCCTAAGCCGGAGTGAGCTTTCGTTCCAAGTAGCGCGCGTAGCGGGACATGCCGTAGGCGCAGAGCCAGTAGATGACCGCTATGAAAAGGTAGAGCTCGAAGGGGCGGATTTCGCGGTTGTTGACGATTTGTGCGGCCTTGGTGAGATCAACATAACCGATGATCGAGGCAAGCGAAGTGTCCTTGAGCAGGACGATGAACTGGGTCACCAGGGCCGGGATCATATTCTTTAAGGCCTGCGGGAGAACCACATAACGCATGGTTTGCGCGCGCGTTAGCCCGGTGGCGGTGGACGCCTCGACTTGGCCCTCAGGAATGGACTGGATCCCGGCACGCACGATTTCGCCCAGATAGGCGGCTTCGAAGAACACGAAAGCCGCTAGTGCGACGCCGTACTCCGGATGAACCAGAACCAGAAAATCACCATGACGAGCGGCACGCCGCGGAAAAACTCGACGTAGATCGTCGCGGGGATGCGAACCCATCGCGAGCGCGCAAGTCTCCCTAAGCCGATGAAGATTCCCAAGACAAAACCAAGAACGATGGCGGGGATCGCCAGCCGAAGCGTGCCGCCTGCAAAGCTTCCGATTCCCAAGAAGCCTTGAAGCAGGAGAAATTGGAAGTTGTTGCCGATGACGCTGAAATCCATGCTCAGTGCTCCGCGGGGCTCACTCTTGCGATCATCCCGGGAATGGCGACCCGGCGTTCCACGCGCGCCATGATCGCCGCGATCGTGAGGCAGAGGACGAGGTAGATCAAGGTGCCGGCCGTGAGCGCCTCGAATGCCTTTGCGGTATAGGCTTCGATCTGGCGCGTTTGAAAGGTCAGCTCGGCGACGCTGATCGTGAGCGCTACGGAGGAATTTTTGAGCAGATTCAGCGATTCGTTGGTCGCCGGCGGTATGATCAGCCGAAGCGTGATCGGAAGGATGACGAGACGGTAGGTCTGGGCGGTCGTAAGACCCGTGGAAAGGGCGGCCTCGAACTGGGTTTTCGGAATCGACTGAATCCCGCCGCGAATGATCTCGGAAAAACGGGCGCCGTGGTAGACGCCCAGGGCAAACATGCCAGCGAGGAACTCGATGCCGTGGCCGTAGAGCCAGTCCTGGACCGGCCCGGGGAGCGCGGGAGGGACCGCAAAGTACCAAAAGAACATCCAGACCAGAAGCGGCACGTTGCGGAAGGACTCGACGTAAAGGGCGGCGAGCGCGGCCAGCGGCTTAAACGCGACCGTCCGCAGCGCTCCGGACACAATTCCCAGGCCGGCTGCGAGGAGCCAGGCGAGGGCGGAGAGCCTGAGGGTAGTGAAAAGCCCCTGGAGCAGCCAGAAGCCGGACTGGCCGGTCCACAGAACGCTCCAGTCAAATTGGTAAGCCATTTCAGAAAGCAGGCATCAGGCAATAGGCAGCAGGCAATAGTCGTAAGGATAACAGCCGATTTCACTGTTGCCTGGTGCCTTGCGCCTAGTGCCTCCTGTTACTTGGGTACGACCTGCATCTGGAGGAAGCGCTTGTTCTCCGCGGTTATGGGGTAGGGCACCTCGCCCTTGGAGCCGAACCATTTTTCGTAGAGCTCGAAGTATTTCCCCGACTCGATCGCCTGCATCAGCCCGACGTTGACCAGGTGGCGGAAGTCGGACTCGTTTTTCCTCATTGCCATGCCGTACGGCTCATAGGAATAGAAATCGCCGACGATCAGCCATTCATTTGGGTTCGGGGCCTTGGCTTTGAGGCCGGCCAGTTGAATGCCGTCATTTGTGTAGGCGTCTACCTGGCCCTTGGCGAGCGCCTGGAAGGCGGTGGGCTGATCGGGGAACTCGCGCAGGACGGCCTTGGGGACGGTCTCGCGGATGATCCGGGCGTTGGTCGAGCCCTGCTGGGCGGCCACGCGCTTTCCGGCGATGTTTTTGATGCCCTTGATGGGACTGCCCTTTTTCACCAGAAACTGGGCTCCGGTGACGAAAAAGGTCAGGCTGAAATCCACGCTCTCGCGTCGCGAGCGGGTGTCGGTCATCGTCCCCGCGATCAGGTCGACAGCGTTGGAGGTCAGAAGCGGGATGCGCGTTTGCGGAGTCGATTCCTTCTTTTCGACCTTGATCGATTTGCCGAGCTTCTGCGCCACAACCGGACCAATCGCCTGCTCCACCAGGTCGATGGAGAAACCGACCCACTCGTTCTGTTTGTTGATGAAGGCGAATGGTGGAGATCCGGTCCGGGTGCCAATCGTGAGAACGCCGGTGCGGGAGACCTTCTCCAGCGTGGTCTCCGCGTGGGCCAAAGCCGTGAATGCAAGGATTGGGGCCAATGCCCCGACAAGACGGATCATAGCTTTCATCGCTCCTCCTTCAGTGCGACAGGATCTTGCTCAGAAACTGTTTCGTGCGTTCGGATTTTGGGGCGGTGAAGAACGACTCGGGGCGCCCTTCTTCGATTATCTGCCCCTCGTCCAGAAAGACCATCCGGTCGGCCACCCGGCGGGCAAATCCCATCTCGTGGGTAACAACCACCATGGTCATCCCTTCCCTGGCGAGGTCGGACATGACTTCGAGCACCTCATTGATCATCTCCGGGTCGAGCGCCGAGGTCGGCTCGTCGAAGAGCATGATTTTGGGCTGCATCGCCAGCGCCCGCGCAATCGCAACCCGCTGTTGCTGCCCTCCTGAGAGATTGGCCGGATAGGCTTGGGCTTTATCCGGGATGCCGACCCGCACCAGGAGCTTTGTGGCCAACTTTTCCGCTTGCGGGCGAGGAAGATTTCTTACTTTGATCGGCGCCAAGGTGATGTTCTGCATTGCAGTCAGATGGGGGTAGAGGTTGAATTGTTGGAAGACGAAACCGATCTCGGCCCGAAGCGCCGTTAAGTCGAGCGCGGGGTCCGAGAGTCGTTCTCCATCGACGATGATCTCCCCGGATTGTATCGGCTCGAGCCGGTTGATGCACCGGATCAAGGTGCTCTTGCCGCTCCCGCTCGGACCGCAGATCACCACGACCTCCCCTTTCGCGATCTTGAGATTGATCTGCTTGAGGACGTGCAGCGGCCCGAACCACTTGTTGACCTGGTGGAACTCTACCACGGGTGTGAAGTTAGTCCGTTCGGCCGATTGCAAAATACCGGAACGCATACTATATGATCAATGGCATTTTGCAAGGTTCCCTAGCCTATGGAGTTTTATCTGACCCGCCATGCCCAAGCCAAGTCGGAAGCGGAGGATCCGCGCCGCCCGCTGAGCGAGGAGGGGCGCAGGGAGGCGGAAAAGGTGGCGCGCGCGGCTGCCGCCAGAGGCGTGAAGGTCGCCGCCATTCTTCATTCCGACAAGCTCAGAGCTCGACAGACGGCGGAGATCTTCGAAAAGTTTCTCTCGCCTCCAAGAGGTCGGCGGGAAATCGCAGGCCTTAGCCCGGAGGATGACCCGATGGCGGCGAAGAGTGAACTGGAAGCCGCAGGCGAACCGTTGATGCTGGTCGGGCATCTGCCCCATTTAGACCGGCTCGTTTCGCTATTGGTTGCGAGTGATCCGGAAAAAGGGGTGGTCGACTTTCCGAGCGCGGCGCTCGTCTGCGTTTCGGTTGTCGAAAGAAAATGGCGGATTCAGTGGGCTCTCACGCCGCAAACCGCGTGAGCCGGAGTTGACCCCGGAGTGAGGATGGTCTAATTAGAGGATGGTCTAATTCAAGGGGGTAGTGCAAACACCAACGGGTAAAATCCTGGTCTCAGGGCTGAGAAAAGGTAGAAGGTAAACCTTATGACTTCAGAGACGCTGACAATCATCGATAATCGGACCGGGAAAAAATACGAAGTCCCGATCCGTGACGGGGCAATCAATGCCACCGATTTGCGCCAGATCAGGATCGGAGAGGACGATGTCGGTCTGGTGAGCGACGACCCGGCCTTCATGAACACGGCATCCTGCCAAAGCAAGATCACGTTCATCGACGGCGATAAAGGGATTCTGCGCTACCGCGGCTATCCGATCGAGCAGTTGGCCGAGAATAGCACCTATCTGGAGACCGCCTATCTGGTCCTCTATGGCGACCTCCCCAACAAAGCCCAAATGGAAGACTGGACCTATAATATTACCCACCACTCTATCCTGCATGAGAACATCAAGAAATTTATCGACGGGTTTCATCACGACGCGCACCCGATGGGCATGCTCGTGACCGCTGTCGGAGCGCTTTCCACATTTTATACCGACGCCAAGAACATCTTCGATGTCGAGTCGCGAAAAAAGCAGACCTACCGGCTGATCGCCAAGATGCCGACGATCGCGGCTTTTGCCTACCGCCACAGCATCGGTATGCCCTATTCTTACCCGGATAACGACCTGAGTTACACGGGCAACTTTCTCAACATGCTCCTAAAGATGACCGAGCTCAAGTATCGACCCGATCCGGTTTTGGAAAAGGCTCTGGACGTGCTTTTCATCTTGCACGCGGACCACGAGCAGAATTGCAGCACTAATGCGATGCGCAGCGTGGGGAGCTCGCACGCGGATCCCTACTGCGCGGTCGCAGCCGCGACCGCGGCGCTCTATGGCCCGCTGCATGGGGGGGCCAACGAGGCCGTGTTGCGGATGCTCATGGAAATCGGCTCCAAGAGCAAGGTCCCCGAGTTTGTCAAGAAGGTCAAAGAGGGTCAGGGTCGGCTCATGGGATTTGGTCACCGCGTATACAAGAATTACGATCCGCGAGCCAAGATCATCAAGCAGATTGCCGACCAAGTCTTCGAGGTCAGAGGAAGAAACCCGTTATTGGATATTGCGCTCGAACTCGAACGCATCGCTCTGGAGGACGACTACTTCATAAAGCGGAAACTCTATCCGAACGTAGATTTCTACACCGGGCTGATCTATCAGTCCATCGGGTTTCCCACGGATATGTTCGCTGTCCTGTTCGCGATCCCGCGGACATCCGGCTGGATCGCGCAATGGGAAGAGATGCTTATGGATCCCGAGCAGAAGATCGCGCGACCGCGCCAGATCTATAAGGGGGCGGACAAACGCGACTACGTGGCGATGGAGCGACGGAAGTAACTGCGTTACGTTTTAAAATCCGGATAGCCGATCTTCCCGGCCTTTTCTTTGTAATCCTTGACCAGCTCTTCCCTGGGGATCTCGTGCGCCCAGACCGCTTCGGTCCAGCTCCAGAGCATGAACGGGTGCGCGCCTAGCGCGTACAGCTTGGCGTAGTCGCGGTTATGCAGCGCCTCGCGCTCCTCCCGTGTGAATTTCAGCTTCTGTTCTTTCTCCCACTTCTCGACGAAGGCTCGCGGGCCCGTCTTGTATTCCTTCTCGGCCGCCTCGTTCATGTTCACGTGGTGAATGAACTTATTCATCAGGTATTTGCTCATACCGACGCTCCCTCCTTTGCGTCCCAGGAGAAGAACGGAACGGCCGGGAATCCCGCATCCACACCTTCGGCGTGAGAAGCCCGGGACGCGTTGGCCACCCCCATCATCATGATGAAGTTCAAAAAGCCATGGGTCATATTGCCCGATTTCTTGAGCTGATCGAAAGAGCAGTTGCTGACGGCCCCATGGGCGTCGCCAGTGGCGATCCAGCCTACGGCTTTCGCGTCAAATTCCGGATCCATCAGGCGTCCCTCGAACTGCTTGGGGCCGCCGATCTCCAGGGAAAGATGGCCGCTGACGAGAACGCCGATCCGCTTATTCGTCGGCAGCGCGTCGACGACCGCGCGGATGGCCCGCCCGACCTCGTAGAAGCGCTTCGGTCGCGGCAGCGGCGGGGCGATGCAGTTGGTGAGGATCGGGACGACCGGGATGTCCATCTCCGGCCGGACGAACATCAGCGGAACGATAATGGAGTGATCGATGGTAAGCTCGTTGGAGTACGCAAGGTCCACGCCCCGGTCAAACAGTCCTTCCATGATCTGGTCCGAAAGCTCCACGTCGCCCGCAACGCGGCGGGCGGGGAGCCCGAATTCGCGCATCTCGTCGTGGAAGGTTCCGTCGTACGCCTCCATCTTCCCGATCAAAAAAGACGGCATG